>NC_011886.1:4200000-4395537 GCF_000022025.1 Pseudarthrobacter chlorophenolicus A6 | reverse complement strand
TTACACCGTTGTGGTTCCCGTTTGGTGCCTGTGAGCCACTTCATCCACAGGGCCGGAAGGGTACTTAGACACAGCTGGGGATGGCTGTGTGGACCCCGCCCGGTTTGACTGCAGGGTCCAAATTGCCCTAACGTTGTGAAGTCCTTTGTGTCCGCTTTTTGGCCCCGACTGATTCTCCCAAGCGCACCGCGCCTGGGCAGCAGGGGGAAGCGTACATATACAAAACTTAGCGTCGGCCAGTTCTTCCCCTTATTGATCGGGTGGACGCACCTTTGATCCACTGGAGTAACTAACGTGAGCAAGCGGACTTTTCAGCCGAATAACCGCCGTCGAGCCAAGAAGCACGGCTTCCGCCTTCGTATGCGTACCCGTGCCGGCCGCGCCATCCTGGCTGCCCGCCGTGGCAAGGGCCGCACCGAGCTGTCGGCTTAAATAACTGACTTGTCGGTAGATACCTTCCTTGCGAGTTTAAGGTGCTGGCCACCCGTAACCGCCTGAGGACTTCCGCCGACTTTTCAACAACCGTACGTTCCGGTGTCCGCAATGGACGCCGGAACGTAGTGTTATATACGGCAGCCATTGCTGCCGGCGAACCCAGCCGGATCGGGTTCATCGTTTCCAAGAGTGTCGGGAACGCTGTGGTCAGGAACCTCGTTAAGAGGAGACTACGGGAAGCAGGTGCTGCGTCGCTGCGCGAACACGGCACCGGCCTCGCCATAGTGGTCAGGGCGCTGCCTGCGTCCGCTTCCGCCAGCTGGGACCAGCTGCGGGAGGACTACGACGCTGCACTTGAGTCGACGCTGAACCGGCTGGCCGGCCGCCCCCAACGGGCTGCTGCCAAGGGTTCGGCTGGTACAACACAGAAGGGGACACCGCGTGCCTAACGCCACCGCCGTCGTCGCCCATCTTCATCCTGTTCCCGCCGCCGTCCTGCTGTTTCTCTGGAACGCGCCCCGGAACATCCTCATTCTCCTGCTGAAGGCCTACCGCAAGGTGATTTCACCCTTGTACGGCCAGGTCTGCCGGTTTTTTCCTTCATGCTCGGCTTACGCCCTTGAAGCTGTCACCGTCCATGGCGCTGTAAAGGGAACCTGGCTGGCCGCCCGCCGGCTGGGCCGCTGCCACCCATGGAACGCCGGCGGCGTGGACCACGTCCCCGCCGGCAAGCGGGAATGGCCTGAAAACCAGACCCCCACAATTGTTGTGCTGAACAATCCGGACAGGTACCTGGTTGCTCGGACTGATGAAGAAGGCCGCAGTGCGGCCTGACGAATAGGGATATCGTATGGACTTCTTTGAAACAATCATGTTTCCGTTCAAGTGGCTGGTTTCCATCATCATGGTGGGCTTCCACGAGGGACTGACCCTCATCGGCATGCCGGCAGCCAACGGCTGGACGTGGACGCTTTCCATCATTGGGCTGGTGCTGGTGATCCGTGCCGCCCTGATCCCCGTGTTCGTCAAGCAGATCAAGGCCCAGCGCGGCATGCAGCTTCTGCAGCCGGACCTGAAGAAGCTGCAGGACAAGTACAAGGGCAAGACCGACCAGCTGTCCCGCCAGGCCATGGCCCAGGAACAGATGGCCATGTACAAGAAGCATGGAACCAACCCGTTCTCCGCCTGCTTGCCCATGCTGATCCAGATGCCCTTCTTCTTCGCGCTGTTCCAGGTGCTTTCCGGTATCAGCAACAACGCCAAAGCAGGCCAGGGCGTCGGTGCCATGAGCCACGACCAAGTGGTGCAGTTCGACGAGTCCAGCATCTTCGGGGCTCCGCTGTCAGCCTCCTTGCTGCACGGCGGGGGTGGCGGTAACCAGACTGCCGTCTGGATCCTCTCCATCGTGATGATCCTCGCCATGACGGCGTCGCAGTTCATCACCCAGAAGCAGATCATGGCCAAGAACATGTCTGAAGAGGCAATGGCCAGCCCGTTCATGCGCCAGCAGAAGATGATGCTGTACATCCTCCCCATCGTCTTCGGTGTTGGCGGCATCAACTTCCCCATCGGTGTCCTGATCTACTGGACCACCACGAACCTTTGGACCATGGGGCAGCAGTTCTTCGTCATCCGCCGGATGCCCACGCCTGGTTCCCCCGCTGCCAAGGCCCTTGCCGAACGCCGGGCCGCCAAAGGCCTGCCCGCGCTCTCTATCCTGACCGGAAAGAAGGACGCCGCGGCCGACGCAGAGGCCGAGGCCGCGATCGTCGAAGCCAAGGGACAGCGCGTACAGCCACAACGTAAGAACAGGAAGAAGAAGTAGATGTCAGCCGAAAGCACCGAACACGCCCTCTCTGAAGACGTGGTCGAGGACCGCGACGAGTCCGGGACTGCGGACATTTCGCCCGTAAAATCTTCTGCTGCCAGCCGGCTGGAAGAAGAGGGCGACATCGCGGCCGACTACCTCGAGGAACTGCTGGACATCGCAGATATTGATGGCGACATCGACATCGAGGTCCGCAACGGCAGGACGTACATCTCCATCGTGGCCGAGGAGGAGACCGAAGGGCTGGAGAGCCTGGTGGGTGAGGACGGCGAAGTCCTGGAGGCCCTGCAGGAACTGACTCGCCTGGCGGTCCTCTCTGCCACTGAAAGCCGTTCGCGCCTGGTGCTGGACATCAACGGTTACCGGCAGGAGCGAACCGGACACCTGCAGAAGATTGCCGAAGACGCTGCTGCGTCGGTCAAGGAGACCGGCAAGCCCGTGGCGCTTGAGCCCATGAGTGCCTACGAGCGCAAGATTGTCCACGACGCTGTTGCCGACCTGGGACTCGTGAGCGAGTCCGAGGGCGAAGGCAACGGCCGCCACATCGTTGTATCCGCTGACTAGAGAATTGCTGCCGCTAACCATGGTTGATATCACGGCTGCCGAACTTCGGGCTGCTGAGAAGATTTTCGGCGATCGGCTGGATCTGGCTAAGCGCTACGTTGAACACTTGGCGACGTCCGGAACTGAACGGGGACTTATAGGCCCTCGGGAGATCCCGCGACTCTGGAGCCGTCACGTCCTCAACTGCGCCGTCATCGAAAGTGAGATTCCGCAGGGAAGCCGTGTGGCGGATGTTGGAAGCGGTGCCGGGCTTCCGGGGCTGTGCCTGGCGATAGCGCGGCCGGATCTTGAGCTGACGCTCATTGAACCCTTGGAACGCCGGGTGATCTGGCTCCAGGAAGTGGTTGATGATCTCGGCCTGGATAACGTCACGGTCATGCGCAGCCGGGCCGAGCTTGCCGTGGGACATGTCGAAGCCGACGTTGTGACGGCCAGGGCCGTATCTGCCCTGACGAACCTTGCCGGGCTCACCATTCCCCTCCTTGGCGGTACGGGTGAAGTGATTGCCATCAAGGGCCGCAGTGCTGGTGAAGAGATCGAGAAAGCCGCCAAGGCCATCCGGAAACTGGGTGGCGTTGAGACATCAGTACTCACCGTGGGTGACAACCTCCTGGAGGAGCCCACCACGGTAGTGCGCATCGTTGTAAACAAGCCCCAAAAGAAGTCCTAGTAAGGGCCCGGTGACCTCGGTCTGCCGGGTGCAGCAGTTAGGCTAGACAACGGCAGCAAAATTGGCTGAACGAGAGTGAGTGTGCCCCAGTGACAAGTAGTGAAGCCTCCGCACAACGGATACCCCCGTTTGTGACGCTGGGGTCCGCACGTTCTGTCTCTGGCCCGGTCAGTATTCCTGGACGAGGCGGAAACCACCCTAAAACGGTTGTAAACAGCTCTTCCGCAGCGCTTGTTTCACGTGAAACAACCGCTGCGAGTCGATCGAACGTTATTGACGCCATTGACGATTCCAGCCCGATTGCCCGCGAGCTCGCCCACGAGACCAAGCGCCGCGAAAAGCTGATGGGCCGCCGGCTTCCGCGACCTGAACAGACCCGCATCTTTACTGTGTCGAACCAGAAGGGCGGTGTCGGCAAGACCACCACGACGGTGAACATCGCTGCCGCGCTGGCTGCTGCCGGGTTGAACGTGCTGGTCATCGACATTGATCCCCAGGGCAACGCTTCCACAGCTCTTGGTATTGAGCACCATGCCGACGTGGACAGCATCTACGACGTACTCATCAATGACGTGGCGCTGGCCGACGTAGTGGCGCAGTGCCCCGACATGGAGAAGCTCATCTGCGCTCCGGCCACCATCCACCTCGCAGGGGCGGAAATCGAACTCGTGTCGCTCGTGGCGCGCGAACAGCGGTTGCGGCGGGCCATCGATGTCTACGCCAAGACCCGGGAAAAGAACGGTGAGGAACGGCTCGACTACATCTTCATCGACTGCCCGCCCAGCCTGGGCCTCCTGACAGTCAACGCTTTCTGCGCGGCCAATGAGGTCCTTATTCCCATCCAGTGCGAATACTACGCGCTGGAAGGACTGAGCCAGCTGCTGAAGAACATCGAAATGATCCAGAAGCACCTGAACGCTGATTTGGTTGTTTCCACCATCCTGCTCACCATGTACGACGGCCGCACCAACCTGGCTGCCCAGGTGGCGGCCGAGGTCCGGACGCATTTCCCTGAACAGGTGCTCTCTGCAGTTGTTCCCCGCTCCGTACGTATCTCCGAAGCTCCGAGCTACCAGCAGACAGTCATGACCTATGACCCTTCCTCCAGCGGTGCCCTGTCCTACCTGGAAGCCGCTGCTGAAATAGCAGAGCGCTAAAATCTTCAATACTGCATCGACCGGAGTCGGAACTACGCCCGGTTCTACCACTGGAGGGATTTACCCATGAGCGAGAAGCGACGGGGCCTTGGCCGCGGTCTTGGCGCGCTGATTCCTAGTTCAGGCGCGTCCAACGGTCAGGGCAACGGTGCCGCTGCGTCGCGTCCGGTAGATCTCTTCTTCCCGGAAGGCCGTAAGAAGTCAGAGCCTGTTGAAGCAGAAGGCACGGGCAAGCCGGACGGACCATCGGCGGCAGCTCCCAGTGAACCCGCACCTGCATCAAAAAAGGTAGCGCCGGCGAAAACTCCAGTGCCCAGGAAATCTACAAGTACGGCGCGGACGGCTGGCAGTACTACCAAGAAGGCCAAAGAGGTTGCGGGAGCAGCAGCGGATGCGGATGACACTGCAACCACCGCGGGCAAAGGCCAGGCAACACCGGCACCGGCTGCGCCGGCGGGGAGTACCGGCTTTGGTGGGACTTCATCCCCGTCTTCATCGGATGGTTCCCCGTCCGCTGAGGTGGCCGGGCTAGGCGCCTCGGACAATGGGGCGGACTTGGTGGAGGTCCCTGGTGCCCACTTCGCCGAGATTTCCGTTACGGACATTCATCCGAACCGGAAACAGCCACGTTCAGTCTTCGACGAAGACGATATGGCAGAGCTTGTTCACTCTGTTCGTGAAATCGGCGTTCTCCAGCCAATTGTTGTCCGTAAATCAACTGAAGATGGTGTCGAGCCGTATGAGCTCGTCATGGGTGAACGCCGGTGGCGGGCAGTGCAGGCTGCCGGCCTGGATACTGTCCCTGCTATCGTCCGCGAAACGACCGATGATGACCTTCTGCGCGACGCTTTGCTGGAGAACCTGCACCGCAGCCAGCTGAACCCGCTCGAAGAGGCAGCTGCCTACCAGCAGCTGTTGGAGGACTTCGGGACGACTCATGAGCAGCTGGCCGACAGGATCGGCCGTTCCCGACCCCAGGTATCCAACACTCTCCGGCTCCTCAAGCTCCCCCCGCTTGTTCAGCGGCGGGTAGCGGCAGGTGTTCTCTCGGCCGGCCATGCGCGGGCACTGCTGGCCCTTCCAGACGCCGCTGCGATGGAGCGGCTGGCCCAGAAGATCGTCGCTGAGGGAATGTCTGTGAGGGCCACTGAGGAGGCCGTAACCCTGTACCAGGACCCGGCCACCCCGGCCAAGAACAATGTGCCCCGCCCCGGTGCACGCCACGAACGGCTTGATTACCTGGCATCATCTCTTTCCGACCGGTTGGATACCAACGTCAAGATCTCATTGGGAGTCCGCAAAGGTAAGGTCAGCATTGAATTTGCCAGTGTTGAGGACTTGAACCGGATCATGGATGTTTTAGCTCCGGACTCGGCTAACTAGTTGTAGCGAATGACATGAGGCTCGGTTCTTTTGAACCGAGCCTCCTGTCTTTTCTGACTAGTGCCTGCCTTGATTGAAGCTTCCGGGCCGTGACTTGAATGCCAAGCCCTATACCTTGCCAGCAGTTCAGACAGGGAAACGTCGCACCCCTAGTATGGAGACAAGAAGGCGGACTGCACGCTGACACCCGAGGCAATTTCCGACAGAATTGTCCTTTGAATGATCCTCGATGAGTGCCTGTTAGACCTGATGGGATGAAGGTGTTTCACGTGAAACACGTCCACTCGCTGTGTCCGTGACGCTAATGCCCCTGGTCAGTGTGCGGCGGAACATCATTTAACGGGTGGTTGTCGCCACCTATTGCTATCGGGTGTGGGCAGTCTGTTGTCGGTACAGTGACCGTGGCCCGAAAGGTTCGATGCGGCAGTAGGGCTGCTGCCACTCCTAACCGATGGCCTGAATGCGGTTGCCGAGCCATCACAGCCCTGGGACCGTTAGCGAAGTGAACTACCGATACTTCAAGGCCTCAGCATCTGTCGCCTTAGAAGTGACAAACATGCCTTGTCCAAGTCCAGTGAATAGCGGGCAATACTCCAGCTCCATAATCCCCTTGCGTCCGTTCTCAGGGCTGCGTGCGACCGAGCGACGCTCACAACCAAGATGACTCGGAGGTTCCATAGGCCTCAAAATTGCAACTTGGCGGCGGGGACAGTGAACGTAAATCGGCATGAGGACGAAGAATGCTTCGCCACAGGAGCCACGCATTGCCGTTGAGTCCCTAAGCGTTGATGACGTCGGCAGTCCAGCTGAAGAAATGGCGCGTCCGCGGTGTTGGTCATCCGTCCAGGCAGCGTTTCCGAAGGCTGTCTGGGTGCGGGTCCGTCGACGTTGGCCATTTGTTTAGACGAGTCCAGGCATCACACCTTGTGGCTTGGGGTGACCCCATGGTAGGCCGTACTGGTCATCGATTCAGCCGACAACGCCGATGCAGCGTTCGAAAGCGCCCAGGCGCGGATTGCATCTAGGGTATTTCGCATCGGAACCCGCAAAGAGTGTCTGAGAGTCGGAGAGATCCCGCCCTGGTTCTCCTGCCTATCGATGCGTGAAGCGGCGTGCTGAGCATTCATCTCAGGGTGATGAGCAGCAGACGATCTTGCGGTGCCTGACGAGGCGTTTCACGTGGAACAACCGGACATCACTTCCGGCCTTGGGGCACTTGTAGGGAACAGTCGAATTTCGGTCGGCGGCAGAGCGCTGTTTCACGTGGAACATCTGGACAATGGCTCTCGGCCTAGTGACGCGTGGCGGGGAACCAGGCGACTTGTGTCCGCAAAGCGTGCTGTTTCACGTGAAACCTTCTTGCCTTACGTAGCCTCCTGCAGAGTGAGGACCGTAGAAGTGGTAGACATCAGATCCGACTCCTTCCTAGACATGCCTCCGCCATATGGCATTCCTCCGTTTACGTTTCACGTGAAACGCAACCTGGGGACCCGCTGACCGTGCGTCGGTGTTTGCGGACGGACTGGCTGGCAGTGAGATGACCCAAGTGGGAAGAGGCCGTTGAGTTGGACGTGTCGCGGCCGATCCGACATGTAATGGCTCAGCACGCGGCCATCAAGGTCCGAGCGCACGTCGACAGAGTGCCTTCAGACAAGAGGAGACAGGCCGAATCGAGGGATTCGATCCACGTTGACGACGCAGCACCTTAGCGGAATGTGCGAGTTCTGCGGTCTCCTTGAGGGTTGCCGTTACAGTCCGGCCTGCGGTGCAAATGGCAATATCGAGCGGCGTCAGGATACTCCGACCCCGGTATGAGTGACCATCGGTCCAATCTGCCCCAAGTCCTTGTCCGACCTGCCCTCCATGTACTGGAGGTGTGGAGCGCAAGGCAGATAGCCCCGACGAGAGTAGCGGCCTGACCCCCTGGTCAGCCACGATGGCACAAGAGGCCTGTCAACGGGGGGGTAGTCAGTTGCTTCTCTCGTGGCCCCAAGCATGCTTCGCAGGAGGTCCACTCCCCCTGTACTCAGCTAAGCGTCGCCAAGTATCGGCCCCTGAACAGATGCCATCTCGCTTCTGTATGCCGGCATCAAAAAGGGCATGCGCGCCCGGATTGTTTCCAGTGACAGTTCCAGGACCTCCCTAGGAGAATGGCTGGCGTGCAGACCAGACTGGACTCAGGAGAGTCCTAGCAGTGCCTGTCGAGACGTGCGGAGTGCAAGACCTAACGCGTTGGACGGTTACTCCGTGGGCTCATCTAGTCCGGATTTCCGGCGGCGTGTTCCGGGCTCACGTCCAGCGCAGATAGCAGCAGATGTCCGCATCGGGACGGCAGAGCCACGACCAGTTGGTTCGTTGACGTGGTGGATAAGCCTGTGGATAAAGTTGTGGAAAGATCTGTGCACAAGCAGTGGAACCGTTGTCCCACATGTGCTCACGGCCACGAGTAGTTTAACCTCACCTCACTAGAGTCCCGGTCTGACAACGGCTGTTTCACGTGAAACTTGGCAGGCACTTTGGTTACCTACGAACTGACGCTGCAGAGTTACTCTACAGAGCACTCAAATAGGCTGAATCTGGCTGATTTAGTGAGCCTGTGTGGCCGATTCCGCAGGAGCCTTGACCGCCCAATTTCGAACCAATGCGAAGGGTGAAAGGTGGCCGCCCTACTGGCCTGGCAGCTACTATGGCCAGACGCCGGACGAAGCTTGGGGATGCAAGAAGCGGGGTGTGGATAACTGTGTGGATAGAAGAGGCTGGAGCTGTGGATAAACCTGTGGGAAAAAACACACGTCCCGTCACGGCATGAAGCTGTGCGGCAACTATGGTCGGTCACAGGTAGGGACTCAGCAAGGAATTGCCTGCTAATGCTACGGCGGCCGCCGGTCGCTGGCTAGCGGTGGTCGGGCGACAGAGCGGGGTTGTGCAGCGCTTGGCAGGACTGGGCGGCGGGGCTTGGCCTGTGCCACGTTGGAGGCGGCCACCGGTCTCGATGTGGTGTTTGTGAGCCCACGAGCTTAGGCGCTAGATTGCCGCGGTGGTCTTGCACGCCGACTCGAAGACGCTGTGGTGGTCTGCACGCCGGCCCGAAGCTGACGGTAAGCCCATGAGGGATACGGTACGACTCGGCGGCCTTGTGATCGTGTGGCGTCGAAGCCAGTCCTGGCCCGTCGGTCAGCAGTCAGCCGGGCGGCGGAAGAACTTTGCAGGGCTCTTGCTGCACATCCTGGAAACGGCTCCTGACGAGGGCGACTAGGCAATGGTGGATTCCGTGTCCCGACTACCGAAGTATGAATCCTGGTTCGGCATCGCCCCCACGCTGCTGGCTTTGAATGGGACCTGGGAGCTACCCTTGGGGCAGTCACGCAGTCTCGCATATATGTATAGGTCGCTACTGCCGGCCACCTGGGCCACGTGTTGTTGTGGTCGGCGCGGGCACAAGAGAAATGGACATGCCTGTTGCTCAGGATTCCTCGACAAGTTGGCCAGGAAGTTGGTCTTGGGACGCTGACTCTCGTAGGGCCCGGGCATAGATGCGGCACACTGGTCTTCTACACAATGGCGACGACGTGGGTCGGGAGGGCCTGCAGGAGACTTCTGCTGTGAGACCTGGCCAGTTGTGCCTCCGGTCTCTCGATTGACCCTCAACCGCGGCCACCGATCAGAAGGAACTCCCCGTAGCCTCCGGAGCCGTAGGAGAGGGTTGGAGCCCTTTTCACTGGGAAGCTCAGCAAGCTTGGAGATGGACCAGGGGGCACCCGGGTCCGAAAGCTTCCAGATCTCCGGTGCGCCCCTCTCTGATGCGCGATTCCGTAAGCGTTTCACGTGAAACAGATGACGTTGAAGGATGCACCCGACATGGCCCGTGATCTCTATAGTGTGGTGGTTGTTTCACGTGAAACGCCCTCCATCCGCCTCCCTAAGTCCAGAGAGTGGGATGTGGTCAACCTTCAGTTGGGGGCCGTGAGCATAGTAGATGGTTCGTGGTGGAGCTCTTTTGCCGTCCTTCGCCACTCCTGGCTGGTCATACGTCGGATCTGCCACAGGGTTCCCCGGTGCTGTTCTAGTCTCCCGAGGTCACTGTCTTGAAGACAGGCGGAGTGCTTTCGGTGCTTCATCTCTGGGCTTAAGCGAGGTCCATGAGTGTTCCACGTGAAACGTGTTCCAAGGCTGCGCCCCTCCGGGATGGGGACGCTGCCTGCTGTCGAAGACAAAAAGCTTCTCTTGGGTATTGTACGAGGGGAAGAGCGGGCCTAGCGCATGCGAAAGCTTCATATGGGTGTCTCGAAGGTCCTTTGAGTGCTACTTTGCCGCAATCAGCACCTACAGCGAGCACGAACTTGAACGCAGCCATGTCGATAGTCATGGGATAGTTGTCCTTGCCATGTCACCATGAGCATCTGCGAAGCTATTGGATACGAAGCGGCCAGTTACGGAGTGGCTGCCGTGGTGTTCACACGAGATGCCGCGGGTGGTGCTTCCGGACGCACCGACAGCGGGCTCGTCGCTCGACCTACGAGATGATCTGCAGCCGCAGCGTGCATTGCGGTGCGATTGGGTGCGATGGGGTGCCGTGCCGTGCCTTGCCGCTCCGCCCGCGGGGCTGGCACGACTCGCGTTAGCCCATCTGAATCGGCATGCTCCCCCCATGCGATCACCTGGGACGTCCATATGGCTCAAACAAATTGATGGTGCTATCGTCTTGGGCCACGACTCTGGAAAATCTAGGACGTTAGCGAACAACGCACGATGCCCGGGTCACAGCGTCGGATTGTTTACCTGATTCCGAGTTCCAGGAAGTCTTGGAACTCTCAACGTAGTCCTACGCCATCGACTCCGGCCACTATCATCTCGGTTGGAGACTTTTCGGTTACGAGTTTCAGATGTGTTTTCCGTGAGTGCTGGACGTTGGAGGCCTCTGGCTCGATCTGCGGTCTTGGGAGGAAAGCTGCTCTGTGCGCCCTCAAAATGTCAAGATGTTTCACGTGAAACGATTCTCTCCCAAGGGGAGCCGCTGTGGTTCAAGAAGCGGCCATTTCGTAGGAAAGGTCATTTGAAGAATGCGTTTATGTAGTTCAACGCTGCCTCATCGTCTCAAAATGTGCGGCAATCACCATCGGCGGATTCGGAGGGAAGATGTAGAGGGGTCCACCAGATCGGTTCGCACGCCACAAGAATGGCTGCTTAGCGATGCATATGGGTGGAAATCCTGAGTACTTGGCAGCGCTTGCAACGAACGAGCGCCCAAGGTCACCGCGGCGAAACCTGAGACACTCTCAGTACTGTTTCACGTGAAACCAGCCGCACTAGGCCTGATTACTTTCGCAAGTTATCGCGGTCCACTCCGGAAAGCAACCACGGGAGGTATCCGAGCCATGGTATTGCTGGCCTTTGAAGTCCCAAAAGCGTGACCTCTTGAAACAAGAGTGGCCACCGCCAAATAGGCGATGGCCACTCATTGAGGTATCAACTCCCCTACTGGGGAATGCACCTAGGAAAGAACGTCTGCGAATTCCTTCTCGAAGAACTGCTTCGGCTTTGCACCGATGACCGTGTTCTTCACTTCGCCGCCCTGGAAGAGGTAAACGGCAGGGATGGAAGTGATGCCGTATTCGGCAGCGATGGCGGGGTTGTCGTCGACGTTGACCTTGACGACGTCAACCTTCTCGCCGTACTCCACGGAGATCTCATCAAGGATGGGACCCAGCTTGCGGCACGGACCGCACCATTCAGCCCAGAAGTCCACGATAACCGGCTTCTCCGAAGACAGTACGTCGGTGCCGAAACTTGCGTCAGTTACGTCTTTAGCGTTGCTCATAGCCACTCTTTCTTCTCGGTATGTTTTTCGTCAGTGCCTAAGCGGGAAGATCCGCCAGGTAGTGTTCAACGTCAATTGCGGCCACGCAACCTGAACCGGATGCGGTGATCGCCTGCCGGTACGTGGGGTCCACGACATCGCCGGCTGCGAAGACGCCGGGGATGCTCGTCTTGGAGCTCCGGCCCTGGACCGCGATGGTGCCTTCCGGAGTCAGGTCAAGGACGTCCTTCACCAGGTCCGTCCGGGGGTCATTGCCGATGGCAACGAAGACACCCGTGACGGCGAGGTCAGTAACGTTTCCGTCTACGAGGTTCTTCAACTTCAGCGAGGTGACCTTCGATTCGCCGATGACGTCTTCCACGGTGCTGTTCCAAATGAACTTGATCTTGTCGTGGGCCAGGGCACGGTCCGCCATGATCTTCGATGCCTTCAGGGAATCACGGCGGTGAACCACGGTCACGGACTTGGCGAACTTCGTGAGGAAGAGAGCCTCCTCCATGGCGGAGTCGCCGCCACCAACGACGGCGATGTCCTGGTCCTTGAAAAAGAAACCATCGCAGGTTGCACACCAGCTGACTCCGTGGCCGGACAGGCGCTTTTCGTTGGGCAGGCCGAGTTCCCGGTAGGCGGAACCAGTGGACAGGATGATGGACCGCGCCTTGAACGTCTCCCCCGTTGCGATGGTGACGGTCTTGACAGGGCTTTCGAGGTCCAGCGCGGTGACGTCCTCAAACTGGATCTCGGTTCCGAAGCGGGTGGCCTGCTTCTCGAAGTTTTCCATCAGGTCTGGACCCATGATGCCCTCGGGGAACCCCGGGTAGTTCTCCACGTCTGTGGTGTTCATGAGTTCGCCGCCGGCGGTCACTGAGCCCGCGAACAGCAGGGGCTTGAGGTTGGCTCGGGCCGTGTAGACGGCTGCCGTGTAACCCGCCGGGCCTGAGCCGACAATGATGACATCACGTACTTCGGACGCGGTGGTTTCTGCGATGGTCACTGAACGGTGAACCTCTTCCTTGTTCGACGTGCCTCCGTGTGGAGGCCGGCCACATGGCACAACTGCTTCTGGATGCTGAATATTCCGGCGTCCGGGCAGAGAAGATCACAGACGGACGGAATGGAGCTATCTCAGCAGGACGCTCTTTCCAGATTACAGGGCATGCCCTCGCCGGCATGCAGAGGTTACTGTGACTGGCTACTGAACCTTGATTTCGGCCAGGCGGAGACCGTAGCCGTACCGGGTCTTGGGTGCTGCGAGCTTGGGCAGCGCATTGATGGCGACGATGACGTACTGGGCCTTGACCGGTTCAGCGAGCGGCAGGTTGAGGTCACCGGAAGTGAAGCTGTTGGTTCCCACGGACTTGGCGCCGTCAAGCGATGGCCGGTCGTTGGTGTAGACGGTCATGCTTCCGCCCGATCCCCCAAGCTGCGAGAGCGTGATGGAGGAAACGGTGGCTGCACTCTTCAGTTTGACTGCAAGTGTCACGCCATCGGGAGCGAGACCGCCCCAGTTCTCGGTGGCGAACTCCATGTCCGACCAGTAGCTGGCAGCGTTGCCGTCGTAGGCCTTGACCAGGTCGCCGTCGAAGGTGGCAGCAAAGTCGAAGTTGCCCTGGCGGGTGACGCTTTCAATAGCCGGCGGAACCGCCGGTGCGGCGGACGTGGGCGCCTGCGTGGGAGCTGCTGAAGCCTCAGGAGCACCCGTTGTGGCTGCCGGCGCGGGGCCACCGGCCTCCGGCTGCGTGAAGAGGCTGCCCAGGTTTGTCACGGCAAAAACCAGCCCGGCGATGAGGACAACGGCCAGGAGTCCGCCAACAAGCCACCGCATGGACCGCGGCTCACGCCCTGCTTCGTCCTGGTCGTCGTCGTAGTCATCGCGGTCATCGTCATCGTTGCCGCGGCCGGCGAAGGACGCGCCGCCGGCGGCCGGTGCCGCTGCCCTGGCAAAGAGTGCGCCCTTCTTGTTGGCCGGCGCACGCTCCTCCACCGGCTCTTCTTCGTACTGGTAGTCGTAGCCGTCCTGGGTGTCCGCCTGCGCGTAGTCGTCGTCGGACCACAGGGAAACCTTCGGACGCCCGGAATCAGAGGCCACGGGATGCCCGCTGTCGGTGGCTTCGGGCGCGGAACGTCCGGTGGAAGGCTGCACGGGATGGGCAGCAGTGGCCTCGGGGTCGGCCGGCGCGGACGCCGGAGCACGGCCCGCAGCGCCAGCAGCTCCAGCGGCACCGGCAGCAACGCCTGCGCCAGTACCCGCAGCAGCGCCGGCGGCTGCAGCACCGGAACCGCCGTTGCGGGCGGCGGCAGGTGCAACAGGTGCCGTGGCGGGGCGCACAGGTGGCTTGGGCGGAACGGCAGGAGCATCGCGGTAGGGATCGACCTGGCTGGGGTGCGTGTCCGAGTAATTGATGTAGCCGGCCTCGACGTTTTCTTCGTCGTCATAGGGCTCGGGCTCGTACGAGCGGGCCTGGCCGAAGATCTCGCTGCCCAGCGTGTCCGTGAAGAACGGCTCCACGTAGGGCGGGTTGGAAGCCACCACTAGGTCCAGCAGGTCTGCTGCGGACGTGTGGTTGGTGATGAGGTACGTGGCGGCCTCGGTGACGCCGAGGTCCAGCACCTGCACAGTGCCGGGACGTTCGCCGGTGGCTACTTCGCGTGCGCTTTGGGCCACCTGTTCGGTGTTCTGGGGTCCGGCAACCAGGATGCTTACCGGGCGGTTGAGGACCTGGTCCACACCATCCAGCACCAGATCGTGGTCATGCGAGGTCAATACCGTGGCTGTGACCTTGTAGCGGCCGCCCAGTACTGATCCGACATCGATCGGGTTGGACACGTGTTCCTCCTAGATTTTCCGGGATTTCCGGCATGGATGACCCAGCCGTCCGCGGACGGCAGGATGGCGGTCTCCCGGATACAACTTCCCCCTGTACCCTTCCGATCCTAGCCGATTGAGGGTGGACCGCCGCGGAGAAAGAAGCGCCGAAACAGCGCCAAAGTCACTTTTTCCGGGGGCGCCGACGGCTGAAATAGGGGTTCTGGCCCGCCTTGCCCTGGAAAGTGCGCCGGCCCGGCAGTGGAATTTGCTCGCGGAGCAATCCGCCGCGCGCAGTGCTGGCCTGGTCCTCTCCCGGCAGGTAGTTGCCGTCATCCGGTGTGGGGGCGCCGTCGTCGTAATGCGCGCCGGAGGCCTCCCGCTCAGGCTCCGGACCTGCCCTGAAGGACACAGCATCAAACTCACCTGAAATGCGGGGAATGAGGCCCGTATCCACCGAGGTGGTTGCACGGGCGGGACGCTCTGCTGCCGGCCCGGCTTCCACTGAGGGGGTGCCCTCGGGAGCGGACGTCGGCGGGACCCCGCCTGCCGCTGAGGGCGCCACTTGGCCTCCACGTCCAAGCCGTCCGAGCAGGGGCCGGAGCATGTCCGTCAGCTCGGAGACGCGGAACAGCCTGAGGAGCAGGAAGTAAACAGCCAGCATCACGGGTCCCACAACGGCAAGCGTCACGAGTGCCTGGAGGCGGCCGCTCCAGGCGAACCCGTCCGGGCTGTAACTGCCCATCAGCCACAGGGCACCGGCACCCGCGATCGCCGAGCCCAGGGCGGCATAGCCCATGCGGATATAGGCATTGGCAATCCGCGGTCCGTCCAGGTTGCCGAGGAGGCGACGCAGGAAGAACGCACTGATCACTACGGAGAGGATATTGCCCACCATGTACAGGACGGCGATCGCATAGATGATCTGGCCCACCGGCATGAACTGGATGGCAAAGGCGCCCACCACGTACACCACCGCCAGCAGCAACTGAACGTAGAACGGGGTCCGCGCATCCTCGTTGGCGTAGAAGACGCGGGACATCATGAAGTTGGCACTCATGAAGGGGGTGCTGAGCGCCAGGATGGTGAGCGTCTGGGCCAGCATCACGCCGTCGTTGCGCGAGCCGCCGGAGAAGAACATGCCCAGCGGACCAGCCAGGGCGAAGAGTGCCAGGGCACCGAAGACGGTGGCCACGGCCATGGTCCGCAGGCCGTGGGAGAGGGCATCCCGCAACTCAGCCCGGTTACCGTCCTGGGAAGCCCGGGTCATCCGGTTGAACAGGACTGTGGCCAGGGACAGGGCAATGATCGAATGCGGCAGCAGGTACAGCTGGCTGGCCACCTCCAGCACGGCGTTGCCGGGCAGCATGTCAGCGGCCGGATTGCCCGCCTCCGCAAGGCGGAGGCGTTCGGCACCGGGAATCGTGGCGATGCGCATGACATACAGGAAGGCGAGCTGCCCGACGGCGGCCGTCAGCAGGGTCCACACGCTCAGCTTGGCTGCCTGGCCCAGTCCCACGCCCCGCCAGCCGAACCGCGGGCGGAGGCCAAGCTTGAGCCGGAAGACCGGGATCATCAGGATGGCCGTCTGCGCCACCACGCCGATGGTGGAGAACCCAGCAACGAACAACGTCTGCGTTGATCCCCAGTTGGCCAGGGTGTGCGGACTGAACTCGTTGGTGCCAAAAATCCAGATGAACATCCCCAGGCCGGCTATGGCCACCAGGTTGTTCAGGATGGGCGCCCACATGGCAGGCCCAAAGGCCCCGTTGGCATTGAGGACCTGGGTGAGGAGGGCGTACAGGCCGTAGAAGAAGATCTGCGGCAGGCACCAGAACGCGAAGGTGACGGCCAGCGCCTTCTGCTGCGGACTGTATCCCTGCGTGGTGACGTCGATGACCAGCGGCGCAGCCAGCGTCACCAGGGCAGTGAGGCCCAGCAGCAGCAGGACCGCAAGGGTCAGGAGGCGGCTGATGTAGTCCGCTCCCCTGTCCGGAGCCTTGCTGGCTTTGATGATCTGCGGCACCAGCACGGCGTTGAAGACACCGCCGGCCACCAGCAGGAAGATCAGGTTGGGCAGGTTGTTGGCGTTGATGAACGTGTCGTTGACCGTGGAACCGAGGCCTAGGGCCGTTCCGAGCATCCAGGTTTTGCCGAAGCCCAGGAACCGGGAGACCAGGGTGCCGGCGGCCATGATGGCGCTGGAACGGGTTTCACTGGCTCCTGAAGTCGCTGGCGCGGCGGCCGGAGCCGCAGGTTCTTCGGGGAGGCCTTCCGGCGCGGCATTGCCGGTCCGGCCGGCTTTGTCGGAAGGAAAGTTGGTAGCTGACATCGAGTTCATCGTCTCACCCGGAGGCGCTTAACACCGCAACGCCGCTGCGCGCTGGGCCGGCCCGGCGTCAGAGGTGGCCGGGCAGGACCTCGCGTGCGAGGTCGGCGATGCGCCGCTCATTGGGGAACGAAAGCTTCCTGGCCAGTTCCTGGATGGGCACCCAGGCAACGTCCACGGCCTCCTGGTCGGGATCGTTCTCAATGGTCAGTTCACCGCCGGTGGCACGCAGCAAGTAGTGGTGCACGGTCTTGTGGACCCGGTGGCCGCTGACGGTAAACCAGTAGTCGATGCTGCCCAGGGGCGCCAGGATGCTGCCCTCGATGCCGGTTTCCTCGGCAATTTCGCGGACCGCTGCCTCTTCGTTGTTCTCTTTGCCCTCCGGGTGGCCCTTGGGCAGGCACCACTCCAGGCGTCCCCCGCGGTTAAGGCGGGCAATAATCGCAACCCGAAGCTCGGCGTCGGACGTGTCAACCACCACGCCGCCGGCGGAAACTTCCTCCACCGTCGGCAGCGACGCCGGCGCCGAGTGCGGGGCAGGGGCAACGTGCGCACCTATTGCCGACGGCAATGGTGCGTTTGTCCTCCTGCCTGGAGCGCTCGGTACTGGATGGGCCATGGAGTCCACTCTAACGACTGTTGCCCGTTCGTGATGACCGGAACATGACGCAAACATGGACGGCATATGACGCAGTTTCGCGGCGGCCCGTGAATCCCACGGATCTTGACGGACTTTTTGGCCTGCCGTGCCGCCGGTTTCTGCCAAGCTTAAGTAACTATGGCGCACGCACATCACAAGACTGATTCCCACACCGTCGATTTCCAGGTGGACCCGGTGGTCCTGGAGCTTGGCCAGCGCTTCGTCGACGCCGGCCACGAACTGTCGCTGGTGGGCGGTCCCGTGCGCGATCTCTTCCTCGGCCGGACCTCGCCGGACCTGGACTTCACCACCGACGCCACCCCGGACCAGACGGTTGCCCTTATTAAGAAGTGGGCAGACAACTTCTGGGAAATCGGCCGCGCCTTTGGAACCATCGGCATGCGCAAGGCCGGATTCCAGATCGAGATCACCACCTACCGGGCAGAAGCCTACGATCCGGACTCCCGGAAGCCCGTAGTCGCTTTTGGTTCATCGCTGACCGACGACCTGCTGCGCCGCGACTTCACCATCAACGCCATGGCACTGAAGCTGCCCACCATGGAACTGGTGGACCCCTTCGGCGGGGTCCGCGACCTCCACGCCTCGGTACTGGCGACGCCGGGGTCGCCGGAGGCATCCTTTTCCGACGATCCGCTGCGGATGATGCGGGCCGCCCGGTTCGCGTCCCAGCTGGGTGTCTCCGTCCACGACGACGTCCGCAAGGCCATGACCGGCATGGCTGAACGGATCACCATCATCTCCGCCGAGCGGATCCGCGACGAACTGGTCAAGCTCGTCTGCGGCGCCCGCCCCCGCGTGGGTGTGGACCTGCTGGTGGACACGGGCCTGGCCGAGTTCGTGCTTCCGGAGGTGTCCGCGCTCCGGCTCGAGTCCGACGAACACCACCGGCACAAGGACGTGTACCAGCATTCGCTGCAGGTCCTGGAACAGGCTGCGGCCCTCGAGACGGACGCGGACGGGCCCGTGCCCGGCCCCGACTTCGTCCTGCGGTTCGCGGCACTGATGCACGACGTCGGCAAGCCGGCTACGCGCCGTTTCGAACAGGGCGGCGCGGTGAGCTTCCGGCACCACGACATGGTGGGTGCCAAACTCACCACGAAGCGGATGAAGACCCTGCGCTTCGACAACGACACCATCAAGTCGGTGGCCCGCCTGGTGGAACTGCATATGCGCTTCTACGGCTATGGGGACGCCGGGTGGAGCGACTCAGCCGTCCGCCGCTATGTCACCGATGCCGGTCCCCAGCTGGAGCGGCTGCACCGCCTTACCCGCTCCGACGTCACCACCCGCAACCAGCGCAAGGCCGACAGGTTGTCCTTCG
This sequence comes from Pseudarthrobacter chlorophenolicus A6, assembly GCF_000022025.1. Lineage (GTDB taxonomy): Bacteria > Actinomycetota > Actinomycetes > Actinomycetales > Micrococcaceae > Arthrobacter > Arthrobacter chlorophenolicus. The sequence goes on along the minus strand of NC_011886.1, from coordinate 4,376,565 downwards.
CCTACGACGATCTCGAGGAACGGATCGCGGCGCTGCGTGAGCAGGAGTCCCTGGAAGCGGTCCGCCCGGACCTGGACGGGGCACAGATCATGTCCCTGCTGGGCCTCAAGCCCGGACCGGTGGTGGGAAGGGCCTACAAGTTCCTCCTCAATGAGCGGATGGAGCATGGACCACTGGCCGCCGACGATGCGGAGGCCAGGCTCCTCCGCTGGTGGGCCGAACAGCCTGAAGCATCACCTGCCGGGCCGGCGGACGAAGAGTCCCCCGCCGGCGTCGAACCTTCCCATGTTGAGGAGTCCAAGTGACCAATCCCGCCCTCGCCCCGCGTCCCCAGCTCTGGATCCTCCGCCACGGCGAGACGGAATGGTCCAAGAGCGGCCAGTACACCGGGCTCACGGACCTGCCGCTCACCGTTGAAGGTGAACAGCAGGCCGTTGAAGCCCGCAAGGCACTGGATGGTGTGGACTTCGACCTGGTCCTCACGTCCCCGTTGCGCCGTGCGCGCCGGACGGCTGAGCTGGCAGGCTTCCCCGATGCCCAGCACGAACCCCTCGCCGTCGAATGGAACTACGGCGACTACGAGGGCATCAGTTCCGACCTCATCCGCAAGGACAACCCGGACTACCTGATCTGGACCAACGGCGTGCCCAATGGCGAGAGCCTGGACGAGGTGGCGGCGAGGGCTGACAAGATCATCGGCCGCGTCCTCGAATCCGGAATGGACAACGTGCTGGTGGTGGCCCACGGGCATTTTTCCCGCATCCTGACCGCTCGCTGGCTGGAACTGCCTCCCGTTGAAGGCCGGCATTTCGTCCTCGGCACGGCAAAGGTATGCACGCTCGGATGGGATAAGAAGACTCCCGCAATTGTCCGCTGGGGACTCTGAACACCAGTTACCTAAAGAATTTCTTCTATTTGTGCACAAAAGGATAGCCGCAGCGTAATTCGTGGTGTACCTTTATTCCAAGCCCCAGGACTTTTCTGCCGGGGCACTGCCCGTGCTGCCGCATCCACACGATGCCGCGAATGAAAGAAGAGGAGGTTGGGAGAATGATGACTTTGACTGGCGAATGGAATGTGGCCGTCAATGCTGCCCCGGCCTCCGCTCACGAGGTGCACTTTCCGCAGGGCCGCGCCGGCCACTAGCCCGTGATTCCGCCGCGCTGGCGGCGGATTCCTTGATGCCGGACCTGCCGGAAGCTTGAGTGCAATTTAACTGAGTGCCATGGCCTGTGCATGCCGTCTATGCCTGCCTGCCTTGGTTTGCCTTGGCATCCCGTGCATCGGTGCCCGTACCTTCCGTACGCGCTTGTGGGCAGCCGCCTCCTGCTGACGGTATTCCCGTTTATCCAGGTGCGCCTTTAATTGCCGCCTGATTCACCGAATTTCATGTGCCCTCTTTTTCGGTGATTCTTTATGCCCAATTCACGTTTCGGCAATGGCTCTATTTGCCGCGCCCAAAATCTTCCTTACATCTTCCAAGGAGGTGAGTACCTTGATTCGAAAAATCCGCAAGCTGCTGACGCGAGTCCGCAGGCGGCCAGGCAAAGCCGGGTTCAACCGCCGGCTGCTGGAACAGCACCGCGACGACGCCTTTGCAGTGATGCACCAGCAAATGGGAGGCCTGCGCTGACACCCGCCCCCGTGGCTTCCCGCCCGGGGGCGGGCTGTAAGCTCGGGAACATGCAGGACACCGAGCCCCGGGGGCGCCGTGGACCGTCCAGGCTGGTTGTTCCCAGCCGCAGCGACGTGCTGCTCCGGAACTTCACCGAGCTGGTGGGCGGGCCGTTGGGGCGCAGATCGGAGCCGGGAGTGGTGTCCCCCGGACCGTTCACCGTGGATCGTGTGCTCATTTTGCTGACCCTCGCTGCAGCCCTCCTGGGAGTCCTCGCCAAGGGGTACTGCCGGGCGTACGGATGGGAATCCCCCACCCAGTTCTACGCCACCTGCTATTCCGACCTTCCCGAGCTGTTCCGCAACCGGGGCCTTGCCGATGGCGCCTTCCCCATCGTCAGCAGCCCCTTCGAGTACCCGGTTGTGGTGGGCCTTGTTGCGGGTGTGACCGCACTGTTGGTCCCGGGCCAGGGTATTTCCGACGCCCGGGTGCTGGCTTTCTTCGATATCAACGCCGTCCTGCTTGCCGTGGCGGCCATGATTGCCGTCCTTGCTACAGCCCGGATTTCCGCCCGCCGTCCGTGGGATGCGGCCATGGTGGCCGTGGCACCTGGTCTGGTCCTGGCGGGCACCATCAACTGGGACCTCTGGGCTGTCTGCCTGCTGGCCGTCGGCATGTATTTCTTTGCTGCCCGGCGTCCCGTCGCTGCCGGAATCCTTACCGGACTGGCGGTAGCAGCCAACGCCTATGCCCTCTTGTTCCCGGCGGCCGTCCTCCTGTTGGCCGTACGTACCGGTAAATTCCGGCCGCTGCTGGCCACAACATCAGCCGCGGCGGTCAGCTGGGCAGCAGTCAACCTGCCGTTCGCCGCAGCAAATCCCGGCGGCTGGGCCTACTACTTCCAGTTCAACGCCAGCCGGGACGCAGGATATGGTTCGCCGTGGTTCGCCTACAACCTTGTGGCGGCAAAGCTTCAACGGCCCGTCATCAGCCCGGCAGCCATTGACATGCTGTCCATCGGGTTTTTCGCCCTGGCGTGTGTCCTGGTTGCCGTTGTTGCCCTGTCCGCTCCGCGCCGGCCACGCCTGGCGCAGCTGGCGTTCCTGCTGGTGGCCGCCTTCGTCCTGACGGGGAAGGCCTATTCACCCCAGTTCGTGCTCTGGCTCATTCCGCTGCTTGCGCTGGCCCGTCCGAAGTGGCGGGATTTCCTGGTGTGGCAGGGAATCGAGGGCCTGCACTGGGCCGCGGTGTGGATGTACCTTGGGCAGGTGACCAGCGCGGGCTCCTCCCAGCACAACCTCGACATGCCCTACTACGTGCTGGCGGTGGCAGCGCACATGGTCGCCGTGACCTACCTGATGGCCCGGGTCACCTGGGACATCTACGACCCCCGCTACGACCCCATCCGCCGGCACAACCTTGATGATCCGCACGGCGGCCCCTTCAGTAACGCGTCCGACCGGCTCCGCCTGGATTTCCGCCGGACGTCAGGGTCGCTGTTGCACCGGAAGGAATCCACCCATGCCTGATGTCAACGTTGTCGGTGCAGGACCCAACGGACTTGCGGCGGCGGCCATCATGGCGCGCGCCGGCCTGTCCGTGGAAGTCTTCGAGGCAGCCGGGTCAATCGGCGGCGGTACCCGCACCACCGAACTCATGCAGCCGGGCCACTTCCACGACGTCTGTTCAGCGGTCCACCCGATGGCACTGGCCTCCCCCTTCTTCCGGGCCTTCGAGCTCGCACGCCGGGTGGACCTGGTCACGCCTGAACTCTCCTTCGCTTCACCGCTGGACGGCGGCCGGGCCGCCCTGGCCTACCGGTCACTGGACAGGACGGCCTTTGAACTGGGGAAGGACGGCGCTGCATACCGGCACCTCATGGCACCGCTGGTGGCCCGGACCGCGGACATCATGGATTTCACCCAGGACCAGTTGCTGCGGATCCCCAGGAATCCGTTGGCCGCCGGGATATTCGGGGCGCGGACCGCAGAGCAGGGATCTTTCCTGTGGAACCTCAGGTTCCGCGAAGACAAGGCCCCGGCGCTCCTGAGTGGAGTGGCCGCCCATGCCATCTCCCACCAGCCCTCACTGGCCGCCTCCGGCGCAGGCCTGATGCTGGGAGCCTTGGGCCACGCGGGCGGCTGGCCAATTCCGGTGGGCGGGTCCGCAGCCATCGCGGCGGCCCTGGCACAGGACATCCGGGACCACGGCGGGCTCATCCACACGGACTTTCCGGTGGACCGGCTCACCGACCTTCCCCCCGCGCGGGCATCCCTGCTGAACGTTTCCCCACGCGGATTCGCCGGCATGGCCGGCGGTGCGCTGCCGCATCGCTACCGCTCATCGCTGGAGTCCTTCCGCTACGGAAACGGCTCCTGCAAGGTGGACTTCATCCTGTCCGGTCCGGTTCCATGGCAGGCCGCCGGGCTGGCTGACGCGGGAACCGTACACGTGGGCGGGACCCGCGAGGAACTGGCGCGCTCGGAAAATGCGGTAACCGCGGGCAGGCACCCGGACCGCCCGTATGTCCTTGTGGCACAGCCCTCACGCTTTGACGCCACCCGTGCCCCCGCAGGACGGCACACGCTGTGGACGTACTGCCACGTTCCTGCCGGGTCCACCAAGGACATGACAGAGGCCGTGACAGCACAGCTGGAACGGTTCGCTCCCGGATTCCGCGACCTGATCGTGGACTCCAACACCGTCACCGCGGCGGAACTCTCCCGCTATAACCGGAACTATATTGGCGGGGATTTCAGCGTGGGGACCATGGACCTCAGGGGCCTCATCCAGCGGCCGGTGGTGTCACCCGTGCCGTGGCGGACCCCGTTGCCCGGCGTATACCTTTGCTCCTCGGCCACGCCTCCCGGCCCCGGAGTTACCGGGATGCCCGGGATGCACGCCGCCACGTATGCCCTCAAGGACATGTTCGGCATGGGGCTCCCGGCCCTCGGCCTTGGCCTCCCGTAAGACCGGCGGAGTCCTGCCGTCCGGCCGGCCCGGTGGTGCCGTGGCGTGGGAAAAGCCCATCCAACTCGGTGGATAATGGCGCCATGGGGAAATCAACAAAACTTTCACTTGCCGTAGCTGCGCTTATTCTCGGAACGTCGCTGGTGGCATGCGACGACGGACGGGGCGGCGCGGAAGCCGCAGCCCGGCAGCTGGCATCAGCCGTTTCCGGACTCGACGTTGGCGGCGTGGCCTTTGACGGCAAAGACGCTGCAGCAGCAAACGAGCAGCTGAAGAATGTTTTCGCATCCCTGGACCCGGCCAAGCCCACCGTCGAGGCGGGGGAAATCACTGTGGACGGCGAGAACGCCTCAGCGCCGTTGACCTACAGCTGGAAGATCGCCGACAGCGACTGGAAGTACACCACGTCCGCTGCCTTCCGGAAGTCCGGGGACAAGTGGCTGACGGTCTGGAACCCCGCCAGCCTGGCGCCGGACCTCAACGATTCGGAGATCCTCACCAAAGGCACACGGTCGCCCCAGCGCGCCGACATCCTGGGAGCCGGAGACGTCCCGCTGGTCACCTACCGGCCCGTGGTGAACGTGGGGATCGACAAGCCGCAACTGGGGGCCGCAGATCCGGCCGATTCCGCGGCGAAACTGGCGGCCCTTGTGGGAGTGGACCCGGCCGGCTACACCCAGCAGGTCAAGGCCTCGGGCGCGGAAGCATTCGTCCCCGCCATCACCCTGCGCGAAGAAGGCCGCACCGTCACCAACGAACAGATTGCGGCCATCCCCGGTGCCCGCGCGATTCCGGATTCGGTGCCGCTCGCGCCCAACAGGACCTTCGCCCGCGCCGTGCTCGGGTCCGTCGGCCAGGCCACGGCCGAACAGATCGAAGCCTCGGAAGGCAAGCTGACCGCCGGAGATGCGACCGGCGTCGGCGGCCTGCAGCAGCAGTACGACGAGCAGCTCAGGGGAACTGACGCCGTCGTGATCCGCGCCCAGCGCGCTGACCTGACCCGTGAACAGATCCAGTCCGCGGCCACTGACCCGCGCCGGGTCCTCTTCGAAATCGCGCCCCAGCCGGGCACTCCGCTTAAGACCACCCTGGATCCCCGCCTGCAGACCCTGGCCGAAACCACCCTCCAGGACGTGAAGCCGGCCTCGGCGATCGTGGCACTCCGTCCATCCAGCGGTGCCGTCCTTGCCGCAGCTTCCGGCCCCGGCAGCAACGGCTACAACACGGCCATGCTGGGGCAGTACGCACCCGGTTCGACGTTCAAGATGGTTGATTCGCTGGCCATGTTCCGCAACGGGCTGACGCCGGATTCGAAGGTGCAGTGCACCCCCACGCTGAATGTGGACGGGCGCACGTTCAAGAATGCCGAGGGCTACCCGGAAGGCTCGCTCGGCTCGGTGACCCTGCGGGACGCATTCGCGCATTCCTGCAACACGGCGTTCATCGCCGCCCGGGATTCCGTGTCCCAGGGCCAGCTTGAGGCAGCGGCGATGGCCATGGGACTGGCCGTCGAGGCGCCGTCCCTGGGTGCCGACGCCTTCCTGGGTTCGGTCCCCGCCGAGGCCGCCGGAACGGAGCACGCCGCTTCCATGATCGGCCAGGGCAAGGTGTTGCTTTCCCCGCTGGCCGCCGCGATGATGGCCGGCGCAGTGGCCAAGGGTGCGCCGGTTTCGCCCCAGCTTGTCCTGAACCCCGACGGCGGTGCTGCCGCCGCCGGGACCGCCAGCGGATCCGCTGCGCCGTCCGCGCAACCCTCCGCGACGGCAAGTGCCGAAGCCCCGTCGACGGCGTCGGACAAACCGATCACCGCTGCGGAGGCAGCCTCCCTCGCTGACATGATGCGCGCCGTGGTGACATCCGGCCACGCCGGGTTCCTGTCCAGCGTTCCCGGCCAACCTGTGGGAGCCAAAACCGGAACCGCGGAATTCGGCAACGAAAACCCGCCCAAGACCCACGCCTGGATCGTGGCCGTCCACGGCGACCTGGCCGTGGCAGTCTTCGTGGAGGACGGCGGCCTCGGCGCCACCACCTCGGGCCCGCTGCTGAAGGCTTTCCTCACCGCCGCCGGGTAGGGCCCTTGCCCTGATATCCGGACCTGCGGGCCGCCGGGCCAGCAGGTCCGGAAAAGAAGCCGGGGGACCTGGGCGTGGGATGATGGAACCCGTGGCTCATATTGACGTTTCCGGCATCGACTACTTCCTCTCCGACGGCACCCAGCTGCTGAACGGGGTGACCTTCAAGGTTCCGGACGGCACCAAGACAGCCCTGATCGGACCGAACGGCACGGGAAAAACCACACTGTTCCGGATCATCGCCGGCGATCTGGTCCCCGATGAGGGAGTTGTGGGCCGCTCCGGGACCATGGGCATCATGCGCCAGTTCGTGGGCCAGGTCCGCGATGACTCAACCGTCCGGGACCTGCTGGTCTCCGCAGCTCCCCCTGCCCTCGCCGCGGCCGCCCGCGAGGTGGACGAGGCGGAGCTGGCCATGATGGAGGACGATGACGAGCCCGCCCAGATGCGGTACGCCCAGGCCATCGTTGACTGGGGCGACGCCGGCGGATACGACGTGGAGACCGTGTGGGACGAGGTGTGTATGGCCGCGCTGGGCCTGCCGTTCGACCGCGCGCAGCACCGCCCGGCGTCGAGCCTGTCCGGCGGCGAACAAAAGCGCCTGGTCCTTGAAGCCCTGTTTGCCGGCCCCGATGACCTGCTGCTGCTCGACGAACCGGACAACTACCTTGACGTGCCCGGCAAGCGCTGGCTTGAAGACAAGCTCAATGAATCCCGGAAGACCGTCTTCTTCATCAGCCACGACCGGGAACTGCTGAACAATGCTGCCGGGCGCATCGTCACCCTGGAACCGGGAATCAACGGTGCAGCGGCCTGGATCCACGGCGGCGGGTTCGGCTCCTACGTTGACGCCCGTGCAGACCGGAATGCCCGCTTCGAGGAGTTGCGCAAGCGCTGGGACGAGGAGCACGTGAAGCTCAAGGAACTCGTCAACATGTACAAAAACAAGGCGGCCTTCCGCTCGGACATGGCCAACCGGTACCACGCAGCCCAGACCCGACTGGCCAAGTTCCTTGAGGCGGGCCCGCCCGAGGCCCTGCCGGTTGAACAGAACGTCCAGATGAGGCTCAAAGGCGGCAGGACAGCCAAGCGCGCCATCGTGGCCGAGCGGCTGGAGCTCACCGGGCTGATGAAGCCGTTCTCCACCGAGGTGTGGTTCGGTGACCGTGTGGGGGTCCTGGGCTCCAACGGGTCCGGCAAATCCCACTTTCTGCGGCTTCTCGCTACGGGCGGCACCGACCCCGAGCGCGAGCATGTACCCGTATCCGACGTAGAGATCGCGGAGGTCCCGCACGAAGGGACCGTGAAACTGGGCGCGCGGATCCGGCCCGGCTTCTTCGCCCAGACCCACGTCCGTCCGGACCTCCTGGGCAAGACGTTGCTGGAGATCCTGCACCGGGGAGACGAACACAGGTCCGGCCTTGGCCGTGAAGCGGCGGCGGGCGCCCTGGACGGGTACGGCCTGGCCGGCCAGTCGGAGCAGAAATACGAATCGCTCTCCGGCGGGCAGCAGGCACGGTTCCAGATCCTGCTCCTGCAGCTGTCCGGCGCCACGCTGCTCCTGCTCGATGAGCCCACGGACAACCTGGACCTGCACTCAGCCGAGGCACTGGAACGGGCCATCGACCACTTTGAAGGCACCGTCCTTGCCGTAACGCACGACCGCTGGTTCGCGCGGACCTTCGACCGGTTCCTGGTCTTCGGTTCTGACGGCAAGGTTTATGAATCCGCGGAGCCGGTGTGGGATGAAAAGCGCGTTGAACGTGCACGCTGAACCCCTGCCGGAGCCAACACCAGTCAGGCGTAACAGCGCACAGTCACACCCGAGCCGACTCCGCAGGAATCCAGTGGAAGCAGTGAACGCATGAACACCAATACAGGCGCGGCCCGCGAGGCCGGAGTGACGGCTGCCGCCGCGGCCACCTTCGTGGTTTTCGGCATCAACGGACTCGTCTTTGCCAGCTGGGCGGCCCGTATCCCGGCCGTAACGGAAATCCTGCAGATCACGTCGGGCCAGATGGGAACCCTGCTCCTGTGCACCGCAGTGGGCTCCCTGCTGGCCCTGCCCACGGCCGGCCTGGTGGTGGGGCGGATCGGAACGGCCAACACCGTCCGCTTCGGCGGCGTTCTGGCAGCGGCGGCCGGCGTGGGCATCGCCGTGTCCCTCTCCGCCGCATCCATTCCGGGAACTGCCATTTCCCTGTTCTTCTTCGGGATTGCCATCGGCCTCTGGGATGTCTCGCAGAACATTGAGGGCGCCGACGTCGAACACCGGCTCCGGCGCACCATCATGCCCCAGTTCCACGCGGCCTTCAGCGGCGGAGCCTTCGTGGGGGCGCTGGTGGGTGCCGGGCTGTCCAACCTCGGTGTGGGGCTGCCGCTCCACCTGCTGGTCATCGCAGGCGTGGTGCTGCTGGCAACACTGGTTGCGCCGCGCTACTTCCTTCCCCACGTGGCGGCCGTCCTTCCCGAGGGCGAAACCAAACCGGCCAAGGGTCCTTCCGCCTGGCGGGACAGCAGGACACTGCTCATCGGCGTGGTGGTGCTCGGTGCCACCCTCACCGAGGGAGCGGGCAACGACTGGATTGCCAAGGCCTCCGTGGATGGGCTGGGAACTGCTGATTCAACCGGCGCGCTGATGTTCGCGCTCTTTGTCCTGGCCATGACGGCGATGCGGTTCCTGGGCGGCCGCGTCATCGACGCGTACGGCAGGGTTGCGGTGCTGCGTGCCAGCATGGCCGCGGCGGCTGCGGGCCTGGGTCTGTTTGTCCTCGCGGGCAACGTCTGGATAGCAGCAGTGGGCGCAGCCCTCTGGGGAGTCGGTGCGGCGCTGGCCTTCCCCATGGGCATGTCCGCCGCAGCTGACGATCCTGCCCGGGCAGCGGCACGGGTCAGCGTTGTATCCACCTTAGGGTATATATCTTTCCTCGCGGGCCCTCCCCTGCTGGGATACCTCGGCGACGTGGTGGGTATCCACCAGGCCCTGCTGGCCATCATGGCGCCCATCCTCCTCGCCCTGCTCCTGGCCGGAGCTGCGCGGCCCCTGAAGACCGACTAGGAGCGGCCTGAGCGAAGGCGGCGGTAGGGTGTGGGGATGCAGAGCACATGGCGGGGCAGCCACCGATGGATCAGCCGGATGGACAGGTACCTTGTCCGGCATGTATCAAACCTGCCGGGGGGCAACCACGACGACTTCTTCCGCCGCCTCTCCGCTTCCGCCAACAACGGGAAACTCTGGATTGCGATCGCCGCCGGCATGGCAGCATTTCCCGGGAAGACCCGCCGGGCCGCAGTCCACGGCCTCCTGGCCCAGGCCGTCGCCTCCGCCGTCACCAACGGCATCTTCAAAACCCTCCTGCCCCGGACACGGCCGCTGCCGGAACATCTTCCCGTGTTCCGCTTCGTGCATCCGCAACCCACCAGCTCCTCTATGCCCTCCGGTCACTCCGCTTCCGCCGTGGCCTTTGCTGTTGGTGTGGGCTTGGTGCGGCCCGCCATCGGGGCCGCCGTTGCCCCCGCTGCGGCCGGGGTAGCGTACTCCCGGGTCCATACAGGGGCCCACTGGCCTTCGGACGTCCTGTTCGGCTCTGCCCTGGGGGCGGGTGCCGCCCTGGTCACCCGCCACTGGTGGCCTGTGCGGCCACCCATCCCCAAAACCCAGCGCACTGCGGCCTCCGCCCCGGAACTGCCCGGCGGCAAGGGACTCAGCATTGTGGTCAACGCCCTGGGTGGATCATTCACCGACGAAACGGCCGACGCCCTTCGGGAAGTATTCCCTGATGCGCATATCGTGACCGTTCGTCCCGAGGACGGCCTGGTGGAGCAGATCAGTGCTACGGCGGATACTCCCGGAACCAAAGCCCTGGGTGTGTGGGGCGGAGACGGTACGGTGGGGGCAGCGGCTGCTGCCGCCATCGAGCGTTCACTGCCTTTGCTGGTGCTTCCCGGCGGCACCCTCAACCACTTTGCCCGGGATGCCGGGATCGGGAATCTGCAGCAGGCGGTGGCGGCGGCGTCCAACGGCGAGGCGGCCTTGGCGGACGTCGGGTTTGTCACCGCAGAGCGCGGGCTCGCCGGAGCGCCGGAAGTGTCCGAGCTGATCATGCTGAACACCTCAAGCATCGGCCTCTACCCCAACCTGGTGCGGCGGCGCGAACAGTTGCAGCCGGCCCTCGGAAAGCCGCTCGCGGGAGTGGTGGCCATGTTCCGGACCTTCGCCGCCGGAACGCCCATCACGCTCAACGTGGACGGAATCCCGCACAGGGTCTGGATAGCGTACGTGGGCCGGGGCCGTTACTACCCCAGGGACCATGCGCCGCTGCTACGGCCCGTGCTGGACGACGGCGTGCTGGATTTCAGGATCTTCTCGGCGGATGAATCCTTCGCTCGGTTGAGGCTTCTGTGGGCAGTCCTGACCGGCACCGTGGCGAGCTCAAGGATCACCCACCTCCGTGAGGCAACCGATGTCACTATCCACGCCGACGGCGCGCCGATGGCCCTGGCAGTGGACGGCGAGGCACTGGCCGGGGTACGCAAGGTGCACTACCGGGTGGTGCCCAGGGCCCTGGTCTACTACTCACCGCAGGCTTAAGGCCCGTGGCGGCGCACCCGCGTGTGGGCCGCCGGCACCATACCGAAAACCTGATGCCCCGGTGCGGTCATCCGTCGGGAGTACCCTGATTCACCCCTGAATCATCCCTGAGACCGGCGAAAAGCCCGGCAGGCGTCGGTAGCGTAGGGGTACCACCTCCCAAATGCATTCCGCAGCCCAGCGCTGCCGATCAAAGGAACACTCCATGATTGAGGCAACAGACCTGGCCAAGGCCTACGGCGGAAAGACCGCCGTGGCCGGGGTCAGTTTCACAGTCCGGGCCGGACAGGTTACGGGCTTCCTGGGACCCAACGGCGCCGGGAAGTCCACCACCATGCGCATGATCATGGGACTGGACCGGCCGACGTCGGGCTCCGTCACGGTGAACGGACTGCCCTACGCCCAGCACAAGGCACCGCTGCACGAGGTAGGCGCCCTGCTCGATGCCAAGGCAGTACACACCAGCCGCAGCGCCTACAACCACCTGCTGGCCATGGCCGCGACGCACGGTATCCCCAAGGCCCGGGTCCACGAGGTCATTGAGATGACCGGCCTGGAGGCTGTGGCCAAGAAGAAGGCCGGCGGCTTCTCGCTGGGCATGGGACAGCGGCTGGGCATCGCCGCCGCCCTCTTGGGGGACCCGCAAACACTGATCCTCGACGAGCCGGTCAACGGCCTGGACCCCGAAGGCGTGCTGTGGGTACGCAACCTGGTCCGCTACCTGGCGAACCAGGGCAAGACCGTGTTCCTGTCCTCGCACCTGATGAGCGAAATGGCCCAGACCGCGGACCACCTCATTGTCATTGGGCGCGGCAGGATCATCGCCGATGCCCCCGTGAAGGACATCATTGCCGGGACCCGCCAGGCCAAGACCCTGGTCCGCACCGACAATGCCCTGCAGCTGCAGTCGTTGCTGGCAGGAAACGGCGTGACGGTGGACCAGAGCGAGCCTGAAACCCTGACTGTCACCGGCCTGGATCCGCGGCAGATCGCCCGGGTGGCCCTGGACAACAGCGTGCTGGTCTACGAACTCACACCCCAGGTCTCCTCCCTGGAGGACGCCTACTTCGACCTCACCAAGGACGAAGTGGAATACCACTCGCACCTGGCAGGCGGCCCTGCGGGCAGCCAGCCGCAGGCAGCCCCGGCGACGGCAGGAAAGTAAGGACCATGAGCACGCATACCCAAACCCCTGCCGTACCCGCCCGTTCCTCCGCAGGTTCGCACGGCGTCACCTTCGGCGGCGTCCTGCGCTCCGAGTGGATCAAGCTCTGGTCCCTGCTGTCCACCCGAATCCTGCTGCTGTTGACGCTGGTTGCGATCGTCGGCGTCGGCGCCCTATCGGTCCTGATCCGCTACACCTATGTAGACGAAATCTCCCGCAATGCGAGGGAACAGGGCCAGCCCATGACCCCGGAAATGCTGGAGAAGTCCTTTCCGCCCGGATCCGGATTCGACCTGTACAACCTGCCCAACGCCGGCCTTCAGATCGGTATCCTCATCCTGGGCTCGCTGGCGGTGCTGTTCATGTCCTCCGAGTACGCCACCGGTATGATCCGCTCCACCATGAACGCCGTCCCGCGCCGCACCCCGGCCTTCGCGGCCAAGGCCATCATCCTGGCCGTGATCTCCTACGTCATGACCACCGTCGCCGGTGCTGCGACCTTCCTGATCGCCATGCCGGTGTTCCAAGGCGTCGGGTTCGACCTTGACTGGTCCACAGAGGGTGTCCTTTACAGCGTCTTCACCGGCGGCCTCTATGTGGCGGGTGTGGCCCTGATCGGTCTGTCCCTGGGGACCCTGCTGCGGAACTCGGCCGGTGGAATCACGGTGCTGGTGGGCATTTTCTTCGTCCTTTCCATCGCCGCCAGTTTCCTGACGCTCATCCCGGGTGACTTCTGGAAGTACGTGCCGCAGTACATTCCCAATGAGGTGGGTGGCCGGTTCCTCTCCATTGGCCACACGGACGGCGTGATTGACCCCTGGCAGGGCGGCCTGCTGTTCCTCGGTTACGTGCTGCTGTTCCTGGTACCTGCAGTGATCGTGCTCAAGAATCGCGACGTCTGACCCTGCGGACAGCATGAACGAAGCATCAACGGCGAAGGACGCGCTGGTCGCCGGCAACTGGCAGGCCGCCGCGTCCTTTGCCGAGCTTAACGAGAGGCGCCGGGGCAGGTTCCGGCGCTACCTCTACGAACACCCTCGCGTCATGGACGCCGTGGTGGCGCTCAGCTACATCCTGCTCGTGGCGCCTACCGCAGTGGATGCGCTGATCTCCGGCAAGTGGCTGGCAGCCACGCTGCTGGGGGCTGTGGCCGGAGCGCTGTTCCTGCGGCGCTTCCACCCGGTGGGGCTGGTGGCCTTCGTGGCGGTCATGGAAGTCGCCGTGACGCTGCTGCACCCCTGGGGGTCCAACGTCTCCACGGGCCTGTGGTTCTCGCTGTATTCCGTGGCGGTGGTGCACACCCGGCGGTTCGCGCTCATCACCATGGCGGCAGCCACGGCACCGCTCGCGCTTCTCTACCTTCTGGCCGCCGTGGGGCCCATGGAGAACTCCTTCGTCCAGGACCAGGGCGCCAACCCGGCGGACTTCCACCTGCTCACCAGCATCGCCACCGGTGCCACCATCGCACTGTCCAACGTCATCGCCACGGGCATCGGCATCGGGGTCAAGCAGCGACGTGAACATGAGCAGCAGGTTGCTGCGTGGGCCGCACGGACGGCCCGGCTTGCGTCCGTCAACGAACGCAACCGGATCGCCCGGGAAATGCACGACGTGGTGGCCCACTCGCTGACGGTGATGATCAGCCTCTCGGACGGCGCCGGCGTCGTGGTCCGGAAAAGCCCCGAACGGGCCGGCGAGGTGCTGGGCGAACTGTCCCGGACGGGGCGGACAGCGCTGGCGGACATGCGCCGGGTGCTGGGCGTGCTGCGCGACGACGCCGGAACGGCCGCCCCGAGGACTCCGCTGGCGGCGGGGCAGAGCCTGGCGAAGCTGCTGGAGGGTTTCCGCACCGCCGGGTTGCCGCTGCATTATTCGTATACCGGCCCGGCCCTGCCCAAGGATGCCGCGTTCCAGCTCACCGTGTACCGGATCGTGCAGGAATCGCTCACCAACGTGCTCCGCTACGGGCGGTCCCTGGGACGGGTGGACGTGGACATCGCCCGCCAGGGCGCCACGGTGACCATAGACGTGCACGACGACGGCGCAGGCGGGAGTGCCCACCGCACCGATGACGGAGGTGCCCAGGCCGATGCACCGGCGGGCGCGGGCCTGCCGTTCGGGACCGGACAAGGGCTCGCCGGCATGGCCGAGAGGGCCCGGATCTACTCCGGAACCGTGACCGCCGGGCCGGGCGGGCGCGGCTGGCACGTCCACGCCGTGCTGACCTGCCCGGCCGAGGAACGCCCCGAACCGATCACCGCACCCCCGAACTCCAAGGCAAGGCATGACTGAAGACGCACCGATCACCGTCCTGCTGGTGGATGACCAGCCCCTCCTGCGGATGGGATTCCGCCTGATCCTGGAGGGCGAGGACGACCTGCACATCGTGGGTGAAGCCTCCGACGGCGCCGAAGCCGTGAAGCTCGTCCGGAACCTTACCCCGGACGTGGTGCTTATGGACGTCCGGATGCCCGTGCTGGACGGCATCGAAGCCACCCGGGCCATTACTGCCGAAGGGTCCCCGGCCCGCATCATCATCCTCACCACCTTTGACGTGGACGAGTACGCGTTCGCCGGGCTGCAGGCAGGGGCGTCCGCGTTCCTGCTCAAGGACGTGGCGCCGTCGGAACTCATCCAGGCCGTGCGCGTGGTGGCCAGCGGGGACGCAGTGGTGGCGCCGAGGGTCACCCAGCGCCTGCTGGAAACGTACGTCCGCGGTGCGGCAGCCCCGGCCCCCGCCGCGCAGGCTCCGGACCCCCTGCTGGGGGACCTGACGCCGCGGGAGACCGAGATGCTCGAGGCCATGGCGGAGGGGCTGTCCAACGCCGAGATCGCGCACCGGTACTTCCTGTCCGAGGCCACGGTGAAAACGCATGTGCGCCGGATCCTCACCAAGCTGCACCTCAGGGACCGGGTGCAGGCGGTGGTGTACGCGTACGAGACTGGGCTGGTGGTGCCCAGCAATCCGGACTACTGACAGCCGGTTCACAGGAAGGCCCTATGCAGGACATAGGGCCAGGCCCTTTGATGGACTCATGACTTCACTTCCGCCGCATGAATCCGGTCCCGGGGAACAGCAGCCCCACCCGAACCACGACAGGGGGCTGGAGTTCGACCTGTCCACGATGCTGAGCCGGCGGTCGCTGGGACTGTTCCTTGGCGCCGGCGGTGCCGCGGCTGCCCTGGCCGCCTGCACGCCGGGAGGTTCCTCGACGGCCGGCCAGCCGTCGTCGTCCGCTGCCACCGCCGCAGCAAGCGCGTCCGCGTCCCCGTCCGCGGCGAACTCCGCCAGTGCCACTCCTTCTCCCACGCTGACCCGCGCCATCGCCGAATGCGGGGTGGAGATCCCGCAGGAAACGGCGGGACCGTTCCCCGGGGACGGTTCCAACGGCCCCAACGTTCTGGAAGCGTCCGGCGTGGTCCGCAAAGACATCACGTCCAGCTTCGGCTCGGCCTCTGCCACCGCGGAAGGTGTCCCGCTGACATTTACGCTGACCCTGCTGGACAACGCCAACGGCTGCACCCCCATGGCCGGCGCCGCCGTGTACGTGTGGCACTGCGACCGGGACGGAAAATACTCCATGTACGACTCGAGCCTCAGCAACGAGAACTACCTCCGCGGAGTCCAGGAAGCGGATTCGAACGGCCAGGTCACTTTCACGTCCATCTTCCCCGGCGCGTACTCCGGCCGGTGGCCGCACATCCATTTCGAGGTGTTCGAGTCGATGAACAACGCGACGGCGGCGGGCCAGGTGCTGGCGGTTTCGCAGATCGCGCTCACCCAGGCGGCCTGCGACGACGTCTATGCCACGGCCGGGTACGAACGCAGCGTCACCAACATGTTGCGCACCACCCTGCAGTCGGACAACGTGTTTGGTGACGACGGCGGCATCTACCAGCTGGCCACGATGGCCGGATCCGCCGCGGAGGGGTACACGGCGGGGCTCAACGTCACCATCTAGACTCGGGAGCATGCCTAACCAATCCCCTGCCACAGACCACATCCAGGACCTTGGCGCTTTCGTCAGCGCATCGCCGTCGAGCTTCCACGCGGCCCACGAGGCCGGACGGCGGCTGGCGGACGCGGGATTCACCCGGCTTGACGAGCTGGAGCCGTGGGACGGCGGGGCCGGCAGGTTCTTCATCATCCGGGACGGGGCGCTGATCGCCTGGGTGGTTCCGGAGAACGCCGGTCCCACCACCGGGTTCCACATCCTGGGCGCCCACACGGACTCGCCGTCCTTCAAGCTCAAGCCCAAACCCACTACCGGTGCCTACGGCTGGCTCCAGGCCGGGGTGGAAGTCTACGGCGGCCCGCTGCTGAACTCCTGGCTGGACCGGGAACTGCGGCTGGCCGGCCGGCTGGTGATGCTGGACGGCACCGAGCACCTGGCCGCCACTGGGCCGCTGCTGCGGTTCCCCCAGCTGGCCATCCACCTGGACCGTGCCGTCAACGACGGGCTGACGCTCGACAAGCAGCGGCACATGAACCCGGTGTGGGGGCTGGGTAACCCGGCGGACTTCGACGTCCTGCGGGTACTGGCCTCCTCCGTGGAAGGCGCGTCCGTTGATCCGGCCCGCATTGGAGGTTACGACGTCGTCATCGCGGACACGCAGGCACCCGCGGTTTTCGGGGGGTCGGGTGAGTTCTTCGCTTCCGGGCGGTTGGACAACCTTTCCTCCACGCACGCCGGGCTCGCGGCGCTGATAGCGCACGCTTCGTCCGGGTCCGCCGACGCTGCTGCTCCGATTGCTGTGCTGGCCGCCTTCGACCACGAGGAGATCGGCTCCAACTCGCGCTCCGGCGCCTGCGGCCCCATCCTCGAGGACGTGCTGGTGCGGATCTCCGACGGCCTCGGCGCTTCGGTGAGCCAGCGGCGGCAGGCCCTGGCGGCGTCGTTCTGTGTTTCCGCCGATGCCGGCCACGCTGTCCACCCGAACTACGCCGAGCGGCACGACCCCGCCAACCACCCCGTCCTCAACGGCGGGCCGCTGCTGAAGATCAACGCGAACCAGCGCTACGCTACGGACGCCCCCGGGGCAGCGCTGTGGGCCCGGCTGTGCGGTGAAGCGGGCGTGCCCTACCAGGAGTTCGTGTCCAACAACGCGATCCCGTGCGGCTCCACCATCGGCCCCCTGACTGCTACGCGGCTGGGAATCCGGACCGTTGATGTGGGTGTCGCGCTGCTGTCCATGCACTCCGCCCGCGAGCTGTGCGGCGTGGAGGATCCTTGGCGGCTGGCGGCTGTGGCTGAGCTGTTCTTCGGGACGGCTTCCTAACTGCCCATCGGGGGTGCCCACATTGTTCCGTGCGGGTACCCACAGCTGGGCCCCGGTCAGCTGGCAGGGGAAAGGCCCCGCCCCTACGGTGGTGCCATACGGGAGCCCCAAGGGTAGGCGGTCCACGGTTCCGGGCCGCTTCAGGGGACCAAACGGTCCCACCCAACGGTCACCCGTCCTAACTGACTGCCGCGACGGGGTGCCGGCTTCTGCCGGCAGGGCCGGAGACGGGGAGTGCAGACCCCGGTTCCGGTTGCTTTCCCTGGTCGTGCCGCGACCTTGGAGCCATGAGATGACGTCTGCACCTGGAGTACTTCCCCGGCGTACCACTCGCCTTTGGGTACCGGCCCTGGTCCTTGCCCTGATCGCGTCGATGTTCCCCATCGCCGTGGACCCCTCCTGGCTCCCACCCGCACGGGCGGCCGGCCCCTGTGACGCGCCCGTTGTGAGCAAGGTGGCGTGCGAGAACACGCAGCCAGGGAGTCCGCCGTCCGAGTGGCAGGTGGCCGGGGCGGGCAACACCACCATCCAGGGTTATGCGACGTCCATGAGCGTCAACATCGGTCAGGCCGTCACGTTCAAGGTCAAGACCACAGCTTCGGCCTATCGCATCGACATCTACCGGCTGGGCTACTACCAGGGACAGGGCGCCCGCAAGGTTGCGGCCAACATCCTTTCCAGCGTGCCGTTGCCACAATCCCAACCCAACTGCCTGACGTTCTCGGCAACCGGCCTGATCGACTGCGGCAACTGGGCCGTGTCTGCGTCCTGGAACATCCCCGCCACGGCTGTTTCCGGGGTCTACATCGCCCGGCTGGTTCGCACTGACAACGGCGGCGCGAGCGTCATCCCGTTCGTTGTCCGGGACGACGCTGCTCATTCGGATGTTCTGTTTCAGACCTCGGATACCACCTGGCAGGCTTACAACTCCTATGGCGGCAACAGCCTTTACACCTGCACCGTTGCATGCCCGGCAGGCAACCCGCTGGCGTACAAAGCGGCTTTTAAGGTTTCGTACAACCGCCCGTTCATAACAGCGGGTGATGCCCAGGGCCAAAACTGGCTCATGTATGCCGAATACCCCATGATCCGGTTCCTTGAGGCAAACGGTTATGACGTCAGCTACTTAAGCGGTCTTGATGCCGCCACCCGTGGTCCCCTGCTCCTGAACCACAAGTCCTTCCTGTCAGTTGGGCATGACGAGTACTGGTCCGCCGAACAGCGCACCAACGTGACAGCTGCCCGTGACGCAGGCGTGAACCTCGCCTTCTTGAGCGGGAACGAGATGTTCTGGAAGACCAGGTGGGAATCCAGTTCAGACGGAAGCAACACGGCGGGGCGGACTTTGGTTTCGTACAAGGACACCCATTTCAACGCACCCACGGATCCCATCTCCTGGACGGGAACTTGGCGCGACCCGCGCTACGGTACTGCCACCGGCGGCGGGAACCCGGAGAATGCCCTGACTGGTCAGTACTTCGTGGTGAACTCGGGCACCACAGACATCGTGGTCCCGGCCGCCTACAAGCAGCTTCGGTTGTGGCGGGGAACGTCCATTCCCAACATGGCTTCAGGAACTTCGGTCACTCTTGGCTCCGGGCTCGGCACCTTGGGCTATGAATGGGATGTTGATGCTGATAACGGATTCCGTCCAGCGGGCACCTTCCGCTTGTCCGAGACCACAAGTAACACCGCAGAGGTTTTCACGGACTACGGCTCGAGCACACAGCAAGGCGGGACAGCCACCCACAACCTGACGCTTTATAAGGCTTCAAGCGGTGCTCTGGTCTTTGGCGCGGGAACCGTCCAATGGACCTGGGGCCTGGATGCCTACACAACAGGGAAACCGGTCGACCGGAACATGCAGCAGGCGACGGTCAACCTGCTTGCAGACATGGGCACCCAGCCCCTGACTCTCATGGCAGGGCTTTCCGCGGCGCAGGCGTCCACGGACGCCACTGCCCCCACGTCGCGCATTACCACGCCTGCCGCCGGTGTCACCGTTGCGGACTCGACTTTGGTTACGGTTTCCGGGACGGCCACCGATAGCGGCGGAGTGGTTGCTGGCGTGGAGGTCTCAACCGACGGCGGCAACACTTGGCGGCGGGCCACGGGAACCAACAATTGGTCATACAGCTGGACTGCCCACGGTAGTCCTACGTCCGTTCTCCGTTCACGGGCCGTGGACGACAGTGGCAACCTGGAAGGGGCCTCTGCCGGGTCCGCCATCAGTGTCTCGTGCCCCTGCTCCATCACGGGGGTGAACAGGGTTCCCGCCATGGCTGACTCCGGCGATACGGCAGCCATCGAAGTGGGAGCCAAGTTCTATTCAGAGGTCGCTGGCACGGTCAACTCCATCCGCTTTTACAAAGCCACTCGAAACACTGGCACACACATTGGGAGCATCTGGAGCAGTTCCGGCCAAAGGCTCGCAACCGCAACGTTCACTAATGAGTCGGCCAGTGGATGGCAGTCCGTTGCCCTGTCGCCTCCCCTGGTGATATCTGCAAATACAACGTATGTCGTTTCATATTTCGCACCTGCGGGACGGTACTCCCAGGACACCGGCTTCTTCTACAACAATCCATCGCCGGCCGGCGCGGTAAACCAGTTGGACAGCGCACCGCTGCATTTCCCCAGAAGTCTTCCGGGATCTCCCAACGGGGTATATCGATACGGGGCATCAAGTTCCTTCCCAAACCAGGTTTACGACGCTGAGTATTACTGGGTTGATCTGTCATTCACACCCTCAGGGGCCGTACAGCCGGCAGTCTCGTCGGTGTCTCCCATCAATAATGCGGCGGACGTAAGTACCGGAATCAAGCCCTCTGCCACGTTCAACCAGACCGTGACAGCGACTTCCGTGGTGTTCAGCGTCAAGAGCTCCGCCGGCGCCAACGTGGCAGGCACAACTACCTACGACCCGGCGACAAACACATCGACTTTCACCCCAGCGGCGTCTTTGGGCTATTCGACCACTTACACAGCAACTGTCAGCGGAGCAACCAATTCCGCAGGACAGACCATGGCGTCCGCCTATACCTGGACTTTCACAACCGGAGCGCCACCGCCGGCACCAGCGGTAGCCACGGTTTCCCCGGCAAACAACGCTTTGGCTGTGCCTGTGGACACGAAACCTAATGCCACCTTCAACCAAGCGGTATCGTCCGGTTCGATCAACTTCGCCCTGAAGGACGCTGGCAACAACTCAGTGACCGGATCCGTTGCCTACGACAGTGCAACCAACACCGCCACATTCGCCCCGGCTGGACTGCTGGCCTACAACACCACGTACTCAGCCACCGTGAGCGGCGCATCCAACGCGGCCGGACAAAGCATGTCGGCACCCTACTCGTGGAGTTTCACCACGGCTGCCGCTCCCGGTGCCTGCCCGTGTTCTGTCTTCAGTCCAGGGGATACTCCGTCTGTTCCTTCCGAAAATGATCCCGGCGCCGTCGAAGTTGGCATGAAGTTCCGGTCTGACGTGGCCGGAACTGTGACAGGTGTCCGGTTTTATAAGGGCGCAGGGAACACAGGCACCCATACAGGACATCTATGGTCCGCCACAGGAACGTTGCTTGGCACGGTGAGCTTCCAAAGCGAATCAGCCGCCGGCTGGCAGCAGGCGAACTTCACAACCCCGGTGTCCATTGCGGCAAACACTACCTACGTGGTGTCCTACTACGCCCCTAATGGGGCCTACTCCGCCGACGTGAGCTTCTTCAACACGTCTCGCGACAAGGCGCCCCTCCACGGCTTGTCCAATGGCGCTGATGGGCCCAATGGCGTGTACCGCTATGGCACATCGGGCTTCCCTAACCAGACATACAATGCGACCAACTACTGGGTGGACGTGGTGTTCAGTTCCGCATCCTCCTCCACCGCGCCGCGTGTTTCGTCAGTGACGCCGGTAAATCTTTCCAACGGTGTGGACGTGAATGTGAAGCCGTCCGCCACCTTCGACCAACAGGTGACTGCCTCATCCGTGACGTTTACGCTGCGGGATGCCGCCAACAGTGCCGTTGCAGGAGCCGTCGCTTACGACCCGGCCACCAACACTGCCAGATTCACACCGGCAGCCGCATTGGCATACAACACTACTTTCACGGCGACCGTCAGCGGCGCTACCAACTCTGCGGGACAAGGAATGGCTGGGCCATTCAGTTGGACGTTCAGCACCAGTGCGGCGCCCCTGCTGCCGGCAGTTACCAGTACCTCACCGGTAACCAATGCCAGTGCAGTGCCCGCCAATACGAAACCCAGTGCAACATTCAACCAGGACGTCACACCCTCCAGTGTGCTGTTCATGCTCAAGGGAGCGTCGAACAATTCAGTCCAAGGATCGATGACCTACGACGCCGCCAGCCGGACTGCAACTTTCACCCCGGCCTCGGCGTTGGCATTCGGAGCCGCCTATACGGCTACAGTCAGCGGAGCCACGAATGCGACTGGCCAGGCCATGACTGCCCCCTACAGTTGGAGCTTTACAACGGAGACTGCACCCGTGGTCTGCCCTTGCAGCATCTTCAGTCCGGCGTCTGTTCCGGGGACGGTTACCGCCCTCGATTCAAATGCAGTTGAGGTTGGGATGAAGTTCCGGGCTGACACAGCGGGAACGGTTACTGGCATCCGCTTCTACAAGGGAAGCTCCAACACGGGGACGCACGTTGGGCACCTTTGGTCCTCAACAGGCAGCTTGATGGCCTCGGTGACTTTTGCCAACGAGTCTGCATCGGGCTGGCAGGAAGCGCTCTTCTCCTCACCAGTGCCCCTGGCCGCGAACACAACCTATGTCGTGTCATATTTCGCTCCAGACGGCTTCTACTCGGCAGACAGCGGGTACTTCAACAATTCGGTGGACAACGCCCCCTTGCACGGCTTGGCCGCGGGCGTTGACGGGCCAAACGGCGTCTACCGCTACGGTGCCTCGGCCTTCCCGAGTGACAGCTACAACAACACCAACTACTGGGTGGATATCGTTTTCGCCGCCTCGTCTTCCGGGACAGCACCGGCGGTCGCAGCCGTGTCACCAGCGAACGCTACCACCGGCGTGTCCGAGCAGGTGCAGCCAACTGCTACTTTCAACCAGTCCGTCACTGCCTCCAGCATTGGCCTTACAGTCAAGAACGCGGCCGGAACGAACGTAGCAGGATCCATAGGATACGACGCCGCTACCAACACGGCTACGTTTGTTCCCCAGGCTGCATTGGCGTATCAAACTACCTATACCGCCACTGTCACTGCTGCTACGAGCACGTCCGGGACCGCAATGGCTTCGCCGTTTTCCTGGTCCTTCACCACTAAGGCGCCACCGGCAGCCTGCCCCTGCAGTGTCTTCAGCCCGGCTGCCGTTCCTACAACGGCAAACACAAATGATCGCAAGGCTACCGAAGTGGGGATGAAGTTCCGTTCGGATGTTGCCGGGATGATCACGGGTGTCCGCTTCTATAAGGGCAGTTCCAACACCGGCACACACATAGGTCATCTTTGGACGGCGAACGGCACATTGCTGGCCACGGCCACCTTCACGAACGAGTCTGCTTCGGGTTGGCAGGAAGCGCTATTTTCCAGCCCCGTGGCCATTCAGGCCAACACGACGTACGTAGTGTCCTACTACGCACCCGCCGGATTCTATTCATCCAGCCGGGACTACTTCAGTAACTCAGGCGTAGACAACGCTCCCCTGCATGCCCTCGCGAACGGAATCGACGGGCCGAACGGAGTCTATGTCTACGGGGCGAGTGCCTTCCCAACAGAGACGTTCCGCAGCACGAATTACTGGGTGGACGTCATCTTCAACCGCTCCTAGTTTGAGCCCGTCCTTCGAAAGGTTGCTCTATGACAATGTCTTCTTCACTTCGCGCACTTGTGCAGCCGGCAGCTTGGTTGGATGGGACGACCTCCCGGCATCCTGCCGGAGACGTCAACGCCAAGTCTGGCGCGCCCCTCCAGCTTTCCGCGGACAACGCTTGGGTCACATTGGGTGGTTCTCCAGTTCGGCTCCTGGATTTTGAGGAGGCAGTCGAACTGATCATGCAGCGATCACGGCCTGGACGTACGCCGCTGGCCGTGGCCTCCGCGAACCTTGACCACCTCCAGCATTTCGGCGCAGGTGCCCGTTGGGCCGGGATCCTTGAACGGCAAGATACGCCCGAATGGCTGTCGTTGCTGGACGGAGCTCCTTTGGTCCGTCACGTACAAGGGATGACGGGTCGAACGTGGCCACGACTCTCGGGCAGTGACCTGATTGGGCCAATATTGGACCGCGCGGAGCTGGCCGGCATCCGGGTGGGCTTCCTGGGCGGATCCGAGGAAGTTCACACACAGGTACGGTCAAGGTTGGCCACGAGCCATCCAAGGCTCGTGATTTCGGGCTTTTGGTCGCCGGCCCGAAGCGAGCTGGCCGACCACGTGGCTTCCTCGTCCCTTGCCACCCGGATCGCTGCCACCGACACAGACATACTGGTTGTGTGCCTGGGAAAGCCGCGTCAGGAACTGTGGATCGCAGAGTACGGATACCAGACTGGAGCCAACGTGATGTTGGCCTTCGGCGCCGCAGTGGATTTCCTGGGGGGACGTGTCCGGCGCGCACCGGCGGTCGCCCAGAACGTAGGCATGGAATGGGCCTGGCGCTTGGCTTTGGAACCTCGGCGCTTGGCCAATCGGTACCTGGTTCAGGGGCCGGAGGCTTATCTCAGGTTGCTGTCAGTCAGTTCCTTTGGCCGAGAAAGCTTTGCGCCTCGACAACAGCCGCAGGATTACGCCAGTAAAGACCTGACTGACGAAGGGTTTTCACCTCTGACGTCGGAAACGGATGTCGCGGTCATCATCGTCACTTACAACAATGAACGGGATATTCCGCTGCTTCTCAAAAGCCTACAAGGGGAGTCACGGGAGCAATCCATCAAAGTCATAGTCGCAGATAACTCCCCGGGTCCCTCCACACTCGCAGCCCTGGAAGGATTTTCAGACGTGCATGCGATTGCGACCGGCGGAAATTTGGGCTATGCCGCTGCCATTAATTTAGCCATGCAGGAAATTGGTGCTGCCCGTTCCTTCCTGGTTCTGAATCCGGATCTACAGGTCGAACCGGGCGCCATACGCGCAATGCGTCATCGGATGGCGATCTCGGGAGCCGGGGTTGTGGTGCCGCTCCTCAAAGACGACAATGGCACTGTTTACCCCTCGCTGCGCCGCGAACCCACCGTGACAAGGGCAATTGGCGACGCGGTCATGGGTAGCAAGCTCTCCGGAAGGCCCGCCTGGCTCTCTGAAATGGACTTCGACAACGAAAGCTATATGCACGCCCATAAAGTGGACTGGGCCACGGGAGCAGCACTCCTCATTCATCGCGACGTTGCACAACTAGTGGGTGATTGGGACGAGGACTATTTTCTCTACTCGGAAGAAACTGACTTCATGCATCGGGTCCGCCAGGCAGGATGGGAGATATGGTTCGAGTCCCAAGCAGTGATGAGCCATTCCAGAGGTGGCTCGGGAACATCACTTGCCTTAAACGCCTTAATGGCGATCAACCGGATCAAGTACATTCGCAAGTTCCACACCCGACCGTACTCGCGAGCATTTCGAAGCGCTGTTATCCTCTCGGCTCTGCTGCGGGTGCCTGTGACCCCTGGAATCGGAGTCCTCGCGGCGGTGCTTCGTGAAGGATCGTGGGGTGAATTGCCTCATGCCGAGATCTATCCTGAAGGGGTACGTGTCCCCGCCGCGATACCGACGGGCACAGTTATCATCCCAGCCCACAACGAGGCCAGCGTGCTCCGACGGACACTGGACGGTCTTGTCCCGGCCATGGTGGGAGGTACGGTGGAAGTCATCGTTGCCTGCAATGGTTGCACCGACGATACTGCATCTATTGCACGATCCTACAAGGACGCCAGGGTGATTGAAGTTGAGGAAGCCTCCAAGACCGCAGCCCTGAATGCCGGAGATCAGGTGGCAACCCGCTGGCCGCGGATGTATCTTGATGCCGACATTGAGCTTCCTTTGGAAGCGTTGTGTGCCACCCTGGAGCTTCTGGGTGAGGGCGGAGCCATTCTTTGCGCTCGTCCGGCCTACCGCTATGACTTTAGCGGTGCTTCGTGGCCCGTCCGGGCGTTCTACAGGGCACGGAACCGTCTTCCGAAGCCAGCTGAATCCATATGGGGAGCGGGCGTGTATGCAATCAGCAGGAAAGGGAAGGCGCGGCTCCCCGAATTCCCCTCGGTAGCTGCCGATGACTGCTTGGTTGACCGGCTCTATAGTGACAAGGAAAAGGCAGTTGTGCAGTGCGCGCCCGCGACGGTTCGAACACCCCGCACAACCGGGAGTCTTTTGAAGACGTTAGGCAGGAACTATCGCAGCAATGTCATCTTGCGCGATGTTCCGGGGTCCCACACTATGCAGACACTCAGGGACTTAGTCGGTTCAGTAAGCGGTCCGAGATCCGCGGTGGAAGCTGGCGTTTACGCTGCTTTTGCCTTGGCAGGCCGGCTTCACGCCCGCCGGTGGGTGGGTCTCGAATCAGCAGCGTGGGAGAGCGACGAGTCAAGCAGGCTGTAAAAGAACGGGGTAGCCGTGCCGCGATCCGCCCTCAATGTGGGACCGGGGGCGGATCCTCGCCAGCCTCAGCGGCACTCCGCTACGGCGCGCACAGAGTAGCAGCTCCGTCGATTCGATAGAGGTGGACCGAATTCCCGTTCTCAAAGGTGTCGCTGAAGCTGCCGTTTGACATCTCAATGCTGCGGTCCTCATTGAGGACCACCACGGTCCCGCTACCATTTGCCAGGCAAGGAATGTCGAACCGCGCCTTTTGGGATGCAACTTGGGCGGAACCGGCGAAAATGTAGAGCGACTCACCATGGATTTTAACTGCGCTTTGCACTCGGCCGGTGTAAGTGAGCGCGCCATCGAGGAATGAGGAATTGAGAACGGGTGCGAGTTCCGCGAGTTGGTTGTTCAAGGTTGTCACATCAGATCTCATCTGCGCGGCACATGGTTCGCGGAGTAGATGGAATGAGCGACAATTTCCGCCAAAGCTGTGGTTGAAATAAACTATCCCTATTGCTCCGTGGATAATACTGCTCCACACGGCCGCCCGGATCTGTGCCCCCGTTATTGCCTCTTTCGATGCTTCGAAGGGCTGACCGAGCTCTACGAAAGACCAAACAGGTATGCTTCTCAGCGGGCTGACCAAAGATCGCACACGATCCACGGTCCAACCATAATTAGCGGCTAAGCGGCATTCGGATTCTGTCAATGGACGTTCGCCGCCTACTAACGCCCCACCCTCACCTTGGCTGCAGATGTTGGGGTCCGTGAACCAGTAATTGTCTGCCGATACGACATTCTGGTACTCATTGATAAAGCGCGAAGCCTGGGCATCCGTTTCCCAGAACGTGACACCTTTGCCGTAGTTGCCATAAATCAACCTGGAGCTTCCAGCGCTGGCAGCGAGCTGTTTTTGTAGCGAATAGCCGCACGGGATGTTTTCTGGTTCGCAGATGGGACCTTGCCCTGGCCAGTTTCCGGTCCATGCAGCCTCGCCCGGACCGGCCCACATGTCGGCTTCGTCAGCCAGGACGGCACCGTTATCTCCGGGGGCAGAAGTGCTGGATAACGCATAAGGCTGGAGGCCGTCCAAAAGGCTGAGGTCGGAACTGGGGGCTAGATCAACGTAGAGATTGATCCCGGCTTCGCTGTCGTTTCTAACATCGTCCTGATTCAGGATGGTTTCCAGCCAAATGCCTATAGGAAAGTAGTCCGGTGTCGCCGGTAGGGGATTATTGAACTTTCCGTAATAATTTAATCCGCCATCAACGGTCCGTAAAGATCGCTGTGGTGCTAGCTCATTGCGCTCAGTAGCAATTTTCCCGAATTCCTGAATCGCAATTGAACCTTGGCATGCATTGATGGCTATTGCTGCAGCGGTAAGTGACGCGGCTAGAACGGCCCGCTTTAGCGGTTTCATTTATTCTCTCCCAGGCTTGATTATCGGGCGCGGGCCTTTTCGCCGGCTGCCACGAAATGCTTTGTATCGTTCTCATCCTGTTCTGATGCAGCAGTCGCCATACTGACATTCCTGTATTCCAAATCGGCCGTTACGGCAGGCGGTGCCGTTGTGCTCGCGCGCCGTCCGGTCCTTCTTGGTACAGGGATTGTCTCTGGCGCAGGGATATCTTCGGGGGTCTCTATCGAAATATTCACCGAAGGGACATAAGGCGCCTCTTTCGGAAAGGGGGCGACGCTGTTCTGCTTTCCGTCACGCCGTACGGTTCCGGCCCGCGCTAGCGACACGGCACCAAAGAGCAATACACTTCCGGCAATTCCAACCATGATCAACGACCTCAAGCGGCTTGAGAAAAGCTCTTTGGCCGGACCGGGGCCGCGGACCAGGATGGGCGAGTACAGATAGCGGTCATCAGCCTTATTGACCTTCTGTACCGAGTAGAGGGTAGATGTGAATTGCTCGCCAACGAGCTTTGCTGTGGCCACGGCCTCGGTCTCGGAATCCGCGGTTGCTGTTACCGTCACCAAGCCCATACCAATGCTTGAAACAGGTGCGATCTTGAAGTCAGTGGCCAAGCCCGCCTCTTTAAGTTGATCGACGTATGCCGGATCGGAGAGTTTGGTGATAACAACCTGTGCAAGGAGGGAACTGTCGTTACTGCGCAGGTACGGGTTATCAGAATTCAATTTGGCAAGATCCGGGTCCCTCTCAAGTTCCAGATTTGAGGGGACATCGGGTGCCGTCAGGGCGTATGACACCGTTGCCTCGTAGGATCGGGGTGCGAAGAGATAGACATAGACGCAGGCGCCGATTGTCAGCAGTACTACGGGCAGGGCCACCCACTTGTGCCGCCAAAGGGTGGTCAAGACTGTCAGCGGGTCCATTTTGTTCCTTCCCCAGTTCTTCTACGTTCTGGCGGCGGTACTGACGCCATTGTGTGATATGAAAGTTGATCTTTGACCAAAAGCCAGACCACGCCGCTGAGCCCCACGAAGAAGGGGCAAAGTAGGGCGAACGTCTGGAATGACAGGGCATCAAATGTTCCCGCAGATACAGCGGCCACGAGCATGGCGGCACCTACCGCTCCTGCCAGCACTCGCGTCTCAGGTGTCTTTGCATGGTGCGCTGCAGTGAGGCTGGCAAAGAGTGGGGCCAGAAAATAGGCCAGGAGTGCCGCAAGTCCTATTCCTCCCATTGTTGCTATTGTCAGCAAATACTGGTTGTCGAATATGTCCTTTGCATCTATAGGCAGCCAGGACCCCGGTCCCAGACCAAGCCATGGACGATCGAAGAATAGTTGCCAGGCCAGCGGGTAGTCATCAGTCCTATAAGTAATTGAAGAGTCCGA
Source organism: Pseudarthrobacter chlorophenolicus A6 (assembly GCF_000022025.1). GTDB lineage: Bacteria > Actinomycetota > Actinomycetes > Actinomycetales > Micrococcaceae > Arthrobacter > Arthrobacter chlorophenolicus. Next base: position 4,347,515 of record NC_011886.1, on the reverse strand, counting down.
TGAACCTGCTGTAGCGGAAGAAAAGAGAGTGGAAACCATACCGGGAACCAAGAGGAAGAGACTTACGATTCCCAAAGGAACCACCACCATGGCCCATCGCCTCGCCAGGTCCGGCAGGTACGGGATGAGGATGAGTGCTGCAATGGCTAAACCAATTAGCCCCGTGCGGGACACGGTGATGACGTTCCCGGCAAAGATCAGGATCGGTAGCAGAACACGGGCTGACTTTCGCGCTGCTGAATCGAACAGACTCCACCAGATGGCCAAGGGCAAAAGCATGGAGCAGACAACACCCAGTTCGATCGGGTGCATCGTAGTTCCGGCCACACGCATGAATGCCTCCCGAGCTTGGAAAGCGGTGCCGGAGCCGTTGTCCTCAAATCCGACCATCATGGAAGCCACCCATTCCATGGGGTTTATCCGCAGGGCAAATTGGGCCAAAGCGACGACGCAGCAGAAGGCAGCCCCGGCCATGACCCACCGCACAAGAGATTTGACAGATTCAACTGACCGGACCGTTTCGGTGGTCAGCAAAGTCACGCCGGCACCTGCCAGCAGCAATATGAGCCACCGATCGGCTCCGGCTCTGCCGGCGGCGTCGTTGCCGCCGCTGAAACCGGCAAACATCGCTGCATAGCTGGCGCAGCTGGCAATGATCCAAAAGAGCATGGCTGCCCTGCCGGGATGACCAAAAGGCATCGGGTTATGCAGCCCTAACCCTGACGCTACTAGCCATAGCAGGAACGTCCCTACTGCCAGGACCTGGCCTGCACTTCCGCTTGCGCCGAAGGCCGGGAGAACCATATACGAGGGCAGAACAAGCGTCGCCAAAAGGACAAGATAGAGGACTGCCGGAGGATTCACTTTCGAAGTGCGGGCAATGTTCCATGTCATGTGTGGACATCCCCCGGTTGAAGCCCTCCGAACGATTGCGCCTCGATAATGGCGGCAGTTTTCGCCTTGGTTAGCTCCCATGACTTCCGCGCTGAGGACGCTGAGTGCGCGGCTTCTCCGGGCGAGGGAGGGTCTTCGACGGCCCGGCAGAGTGCTTCGGCTATACCACCAGGGGTTGCCGGTGCCCACCGGACACCTGGGGTACCAAGATCTTTCCTCGCGAAGGGGTGGTCGTTCACTATCGGCGCCATCCCGCAGGAAAGCATTTCTTCCGCCACCAAGGAAATATTGGTGAAGGAAAGGGCCAGCCCTGCCAGACATTGGTTATATAGACGGTTCAACTGTACCGGCGACAGCTTCCCGTGATGGTGGTGCGGAACCTGCCATGACGGAAGTGGATCGCCATACACGTGGATGGGCTGCTCCGGGTGCCTCCTATGAAAGTCTTCCATTGCGAGTTCACCCAACAACGTGCCTCTGCGGTCCACACTTTCGCGTGCGTAGAAGACCACGCCGCTCCTCGTGCCGTAATTGTCGAGGACATACGTGTCTCCGTCGCATCCAAAGGGAACTGCAGCAGACGAGACGCCCGCGTTTTCAAACAACGCGTCGGCCACCATGTTTCCCAAGGCTATGTGCGTGAAGCCAAGCCGATAACTGTCCTCTGCCAGGCTGTACAGGCTGCCCCTCGGAAAAAAGAAGGGTTCGTAATCCTGAATGAAATAGAAGCGATGGATCGCTGCTGCAGCGCTCCGGCGCGCAAGGACATGTGCTGTTTCCCAGGAGCTCGCCACACACCCATCAAATCCTTGGATAGAGGCTGGGACTACACGTATGTCGGCGTGCAGCCAAGGCCAATACTCGCGGACTACTGCGACTGCACGTGACATGTTGGTGCCGTGGCGATCGTACAGGAGGAGCGTGCACTTGTGGCCCCGATCCTCCATCCCTTTCACCATTCGGAAAAGAGTGGTGTGGCCGCCGGATCCCGGACCTGGTGGGGTACAGAGCCACCCCAGGTTCAGGGCTTCCTGCGACGCTCTCCTCCCTGGGGGCGGCGCCAGGCAAAGTTTGGTTGAGTCAGCGACATCCTGCGTGAGAAGCGGGAAATCAAGGGCTGAGGTGGCGAAGGCAACGGCAAGGTTGTTGCTTAACCGCCTCACGGCTCTGCGGCCGATATCCCCGGCACCGTGGGTGCGAATTCTTTCGACTAATTCCCGAACGCGGGTTTCAGTCATTTGATCACGTCCTCGTCTGAAACTAGGGAGAGAAACTTGGCCGGGGTCCGCATCTAAAAAACCCCTGTCCTGTGCCACCTATGCCACGCCAAATCGGATTTGATTCGCCCCCGCAGTCGCAAGGCGACGGCTCGTGGTCTCAACAGGGGTGGTAGGAACCATTCAGCAGGCTGCAGGTGGAGTCGGTTCCATTCAGGACTGCTGATAATTGCAGGATCCATGGCCGCGGACAGATCCAGCCAGGTTGTTCGCAGCGATGAAAACTGTATGCCGCGGGCGAGTTCGTGCCGTGTTTTCCAGAGTGCTTCTTTTGCCAACGATCTCCGCGCCAGGGCATAAAGGTTGGTGGAATCGGGGTGTGCGCCGGCGGGCCCTTCAAAAAGAACCCTGAAGGCGGCAACGCGTTCACGGAAATCGACGACATCGTCGACATGTGTCGCTGACAGGCTCTTGGCGTGCTCGCGATGCCATGCCTGGTCGGCGCCGTGGATATAGGCCACATCGGAGAAGGCGGACAGCCTCAGCCAGAGCTCCATGTCATGGCTGTGCGCCAAAGGTGACAGATAGCCGTACCTTTCGAGCAGGGAGCGGCGCATCAGGACTTCCGGTGAAGTGATGACGTTCTTGCCGGAACGGCAACGATCGGTCAGCCACTCCCTCCCCGGCCATACGGTCCATGCGGTGGGCCGTACACGAGGGGATGGAAGCTGCAGCTTCGAAAAATGGAGAGGGTGCCCGTAGACCAGTCCCACCGACGGAAAAGCCTGAGCTACCAAGGTGGCGCGCCCCAGAGAACCGGGTGTCAGCATGTCGTCGGCATCAAGTCGCACGAGGAATTCACCGGTAGCAACGCGCGCGCCGTCGTTGAACGCTTCCACGGGCCCTCCATTATCCGGGCGGTGGATGCACGAGACATTGGGATGCCGCTCGCGGAGCAATTCCGCGACAGCGCGGCTGTTGTCGGTGGAGGCATCGTCGACAATGATGATTTCCACGTCTACGTCCAGCTGGGAAATGCAACTCTGCACCGCGTCCGGAAGATAGCGGGCGTAGTTGTAGCAGGCAATAACAACCGACACCTTCGGTTTGTAGGTCCTGGTTTTTTGCGGCTTGATCCTGATTCGTTGAGACACCCGCTCAGGCGCCTCCTGAAGCGTGGTCATGCGCCCAGCACCCTGCGCAGGCAGTCGGCCACTTGTTCCTGTTGCCCGGCGGTAATTCCCGGAAACAACGGAAGAGACATGATTTCTGCGGACTGTTCCTCAGCAGTTGGAAAGTCTCCCTTTTGGTGCCCCAAATGCGCGTACGCCGGCAGGAGATGCACCGGGCTGGGATAATGAATTCCTGCTCCAATACCGGCCGCATTAAGTTCCCTTACCACCCTGTCCCGGTCTGGCACCCGCACCACATACAGGTGAAACACGTGGCCGTTACCAATCGCAGCCTTGGGAAGCGTCATCATCTCCAGGTCGTCAAGGAGCTGCTGGTAGCGGATTGCGGCTTCGACGCGCTGCGAATTCCATTGGTCAAGGAGTGCCAGCTTCGCATTGAGAACTACGGCCTGAAGCGTATCCAGCCTCGAGTTGAAGCCCACCTCGAGGTGTTCATAGCGGTTGATTCCGCCATGGTTCCGGAGCCGCCTGACCCGCTCGGCGAATTCCTGCCTGATGCTCATGACGGCACCAGCATCTCCATAAGCTCCAAGGTTCTTGCCCGGGTAAAAGCTGGTCGCTGCCACATCACCCAAAGCACCCGCACGCACGCCATTTCGCGTCGCCCCCTGCGCCTGTGCCATGTCCTCTACGACCGCCACGTCCGGCGGGACAGCGCTGCGCAGTTCCTCAACTGCTGCAGGCTGTCCGTACAGATGGACGCCAATGACTGCCTTTGTTTTTGCCGTAACCCTGTCAGCGGCTTGGGCGGAGTCGATCAGGAAATGATCATTGCAGTCCGCGAGCACCACACGGGCGCCACACCTTTGAACTGCGCCTGCCGTAGCCACAAACGTGTTGGCCGGAAGCACAACCTCTGTACCGGGGCCGGCTCCTGCCGCCCGCAGCGCAAATTCGATAGCGTCAGTCCCGTTGCCCACACCCATGGCGAAGGGAACACCGCAGTAGCGGGCCCAGGCTTCCTCGAACTCTCCCACCTGAGGTCCCATGATGAAGCTTGATTCGGCAATTACACGATTGAAGCCTTCGCGAATGAGATCGTTAATTTGGATTTGTTGATGGGACAAATCCACCAAGGGAACGATCGTCTTTGTCATGGCATACCTCCGGAGGGTGTCGGTACCTGGTCCGCGGGATGCAGCGGATCGTTTGTGGCCGCTTCCCGTAGGAAGCCGGCGGCATCTACCAACTGCCGACGGAACCAACGGAAGAGCAGCAGGATGTACATACAGGTGCCGGCCGCAGCTCCCACGAGGACTGCCGCTGCCGGCGCAGCGACAGTTTGGGTCACTACGAGGGTTACCGCGGCAGAAGGGAGGGCCGCCACAGCGGGTGGCCAGATCTTCCCTGCCACGGACCGGACGTCCGCCCCGGCCCGGCGGAGGGCGAGAACGTATGCCGGACACACGACCAGCAACCCCGTGAGCAGGTGGGCGAATGCAACCCCGGTTGTTCCGCCGGAGAGCATTGCGAGTACAACTGCGGGAGTCAACCCGGCTATCCAGGCCACCTGCACCAGGAGGGTGCTGTTGGCTGCGCCTCGTGCAAGGAGATAGGAAGCGGAGAGGTCAAAGAGGGTCCGCAGGGCGCCAAATACTCCCAGCCACGCAAGTATCGATGCCGCCGGAAGCCAGCGGCTGCCGTAAACAAGTTCAATCAGTGGTGCGGACAGAACGGCGAGTATCAGGCCCGCCAACAACGCTACGGCCCATACCGGCCCCGCCATTGCGGCAAGACTCCTATCTGCCTTGCCGGAGGCAACTCTGGCGAAAGCGGGAATGGAGATGGAACGGACCACCTGGCCAAGAGCGCTCATCGGCCAGTTTGAGATGTTGAATGCGAGGAAGTAATAGCCAAGCGCAACCGGGCCGGCAAGCCGCGAAATGACTACATTATCCAAATTCAAAAGGGCCCAAGACAGGACGTTGGCCCCGGCCACAGGCAGTCCGTAGGCGAGAACTCCAGGGGCCACGGTTTTGTCAAAGCCAGGCCGCACCCGCTCGCCTGAGAATACGAACTGGAGTACCAGCGTCACCGATTGGGCACCTATCCTCCCCACCGCCAAGGCCATGACGCCAAAGCCGCTCAGGACAAGCAAGACAGTGAGGATCGCGCTGATGGCAAAGTCTGCCAGAGCGATGATGAACAGTTGCTTCTGTGCGAAGCGCCTTTGCAGTGACGCGTATGGAACAACTCCGGCTCCTGCGAGCACCAGCGAAACAGCCATAACGGCTATGACAGGGCCTGCTTCGGGGCTGCCCATCAGCGCGGCGAGACTCGGGGCGGACAGAATCAACGTGACGGTGAGCAGTGCCCCGGAGCCGAAGCCGAAGGTGGCAATGGTGGGGGCAATCTTTTCGGGAGCAGCTGATCGGACCAGGTCCGCTGTCATCCCGAGGTCGGCAAACGACATAAGGACAAGCTGCACGGTCAATGCGACGGCGAATACGCCGAACTGCTCCGGTGCAAGCAGCCGGGCCAGAACAATCCCCATAGCGAAGGTCCCTAGTTTGAGGACCATGCTGTTGACGCTGCTCCAAGCGATTCCACGGCGAACCAGGGAGTCGAGGCTTCCTTCGGTCGCCGGCACGTTAGGTTCCCCCTGGGGAGTTGGTCATGCGAACGGAACGCATCTGCCTTCGCATTGAGAGTCGGAATTTCGCCGTCTCGAATCCAGATCGGGCGACAGAGGCTGCATGGGCCGCGGGTTTCCTGGGCGCGGAAAGCTGGGCGCGATATATGGATACGAGACGTTCTGCTGCCTGGGCCACGCCGAACCTCTCTTCAACCAGGCGGCGCCCGTAGTCTCCCAACATCTCCCGCCGTGGCGCATCGGCCAGAAGCTCTGACAGGGCACTTTCGAGTTCGACTTCACCCGCGCCCACAGTTCCGAACCATCCGTCTTTCAGGAATTGCGCTTCAGTCTCCGGGCTCGCCGTCCGCCAGAAGCCGCAACGTCCCTGCACGATCAGAGGCTTAGAGAATGCCATGCCTCGAAGCGCCGAACTGCCCATGCCAAGAACGACGTCGGCGGCGTCGTAAACGGGGCGGGGATCCAGGACGTTTCCCAAGACGCGAACCACTTCTCTCCCGTGGCGTTGGTTCACGGTGGATGCGAGCCCGTGCACCTCCGTGAACCCCTCACCGTCACCGGCAATGGCCAAGATTACGTCCCGCACAAGGGCCAGCTTGTCGATGACCCTTATGGCAGCCAGCACACCGTCGAGTTTGCCGAGATCCGTGGTGAGCCGACCAATAATACTTACGACCAGAGACTGGGATGGAATTCCGATTTGCCGGCGCGCCGTATCTGTCCCCCTGGATTTGTTAAGTTCGGTATTGATCGGGGGCTCGATGACATGAACGTTATCCCGGCGCTGTGCCTCCAGCTCAGCGAGCCCCTGCGTACCCACGATCATGGGAATATCGCGTGGAAGAAAATCGGGAATATCCATGGAAAGCACCGTCATGACAGCCTTGGGCTTCCCCGTGAGATGTGGACCAAACCCGGTATTAACTATTGCGGTCCATTCATAAGCGTGCACAATATCGATATTCATTTGGCGGACGGTTGAATTCAGTTTCCGGATGGTTCCGGGATCAACGGAGTATCGGCTTCGCGGGGCGCGGATGTAGGGCAGTTCCAGTTCGTTCACTTTGTCCAGCAGGACGCCGTCTGTGGCGTAGATGCACACGTCGTGCCCCAATTCGCGGACAGCGGCGGCAAGATCCAGGGCGTTGATTTGGCTGCCACCCATTGCCAGTTCATGTGGGTAGACCAAGATCCTCATCCGGTCCTTGGCCGCCAGGTCCCCAGGGTTTTGAGAGGCAGCCACGCGCGTGACTTGCCGCCCCATCGGCCGGGCACTCACAGCGCTCCTCCGTAATTGAAAGCCGCCCGTTCGATCTCGTGGGCCGGCACCCCAACCCAGGTCTCGCCGTCGGGCACGTTGCTCAGCACGGCCGCGCCCATCCCCACCGTCGCGTAGGCACCTACTGAGGTCCGTTCGCGGACGCTGGCGTTCATGCCAAGGTAGGCTGCCCGGCCAACCCGGACCCCGCCGCCCAGCGAGACCCCCGCAGCGAACGTGGCGAAGTCCGCCACGTCGTCGTCGTGCGTGAAGGTCACCGACGGCATCGCCACAACGTGCGCGCCGATGGTCACGGCCGCGGTCAGAGTGACATTACGCAGCAGGATGCTGCCCCGGCCGATCCGGCACCCCTCCGGGTATTGGACCGAGGGGTCCACCGCGGTGGCATACCGCGACTCGTTGAAACCCTGGGCCGTGAGCCGCTCCACCACGGCCTCACGCGCCCTGCCCGAGCCGATACACACCAGGACGAACGCGTGCTTGAAGTTCACAGCGTCATCGATCGTCCCGAGCACCGGTGCGCCGTCCACGGTCACGCCCGCCATTTCGCGGTCGTCATCCAGCAGTCCGACGACGTCGTACTGGCCACTGCTGCGCACCATCGCCAGGACTTCGCGGGCCAGGCCGCTGGCAGCGATCAGGATCAGCTCGCTCATGCGTCCGCTCCGGCCGCGGCGGCGCGGATGGTACTGATGACGCGGTTCATTCCTTCGTCGTCGAGCTCGTGGAAGACCGGCAGGATCAGCGTCCTGTCGTTGAGCCGTTCCGTCTGCTGCAGGCAGGCGTTGCCCGTGTCACGCCACTTGTAGGCGGGCTGCCGGTGCGCGGCCATGATGCCCCGCCGCGCCGAGATGCCGGCCTCGGCCAGTCGCTCCAGCAGGCCCTCGCGGGTGGTGCCGAAGGTGGGCAGCACCTCGATCCAGAATGACTGGAAATTCGAGGTGCCGTACGGCGGATCAGACACCAGCCGCAGCCCCCGCAGGCCGGACAGCCCGGCCACGTACCTGGCCGCGATCTCCCGCCGCCGCGCCAGCACCTCCGGGAGCCGGCCCAGCTGCACGATGCCGACGGCGGCCTGCAGGTCCGTCATCCGGTAGTTGAACCCCACTTCGAGGAAGAACTCGGGCGGGGCCAGCATTGGACCGTGCCGGTCCGCCGCGGACACGCTCATCGAATGCTCCCGCAGGGTCCTGGCCCGGGCCGCCCAGTCTGCCCTGTTGGTGGTCAGCATCCCGCCCTCGCCCGTGGTGAGGATCTTCCGCGGGTGGAAGGACCAGACAGCAACGTCCGCGCCGGCGCCCACGGGACGTCCCCGGTACGTTGATCCCACCGCGCAGGCGGCGTCCTCGATGACGGTGATCTCATGCCGGTCGCACAGGACCCGGATGGGGTCCAGGTCCAGCGGCACCCCACCCTGGTCTACCACGATCACGGCCCGCGTATCCAGCGTCAGCGCCGCATGGATGGTTTCCGCCGTGACGTTGCCGGTCACCGGATCCACATCGCAAAACACCGGCCGCGCCCCCAGATAGGTCACGGCGTTCGCCGTCGCGATGAAGGACAGTGACGGCACCACCACATCGTCCCCGGGACCAATGCCGGCCACCGCCAACGCCAGATGCAGCGCGGTGGTGCAGCTGGAGGCCGCGACGGCGTGGCGCACCCCCTGCGCCGCTGCGAACTTCTCCTCGAACTCCTTCACCTTCGGCCCCTGCGCCACCCAACCCGAGGCAACCACCTCGGCCAAAGCCCGCGCTTCTTCCTCCCCCAGCCACGGCTTCATGACGTTGATCCGCGAGAGCACCGCTTCAGCACTCATCACGCACCGGCTTTCCGGGACGCAGCGATCTCATCGCGCAGCGGTTTCCACCAGGCCACCAGCTCACGGAGTCCCTCCTCCAGCCCCACCTCGGCCTTGAAAGCGAGGTCCCGGGCTGCGGCGGTGGTGTCCGCCAGGCGCCGCTCCACCCCGTTGACCTGCCTGGCGGGACCATGTTCCACGGCCAGGCCGGAGCCCATGACCCGCAGGAGCGCCTGCGCCATTTCCAGGAGGCTTGTTTCGGTTCCGCTGGCGATGTTGTAAACGCCCTCGTGTACGTCGCCGGCGGCGGCGAGCACGTTGGCCCGCGCCACATCAGTGGTGTACACGAAGTCCATGGTCTGGAGCCCGTCGCCGAAGATCAGCGGCGGCCGGCCATCCATGATGCGTTCCATCCACCGCACCAGCACCTCGGTATACAGGCCATGCACGTCCATCCGCGGGCCGTAGACGTTGAAGTAGCGCAGCAGCACGTAATCCAGCCCCGTCATCGCGCGGAAGCTGCGGGCCATGCCCTCGTTGAACGACTTGGCGGCCCCGTAGAAGGTGTCATTGTTGGCGTGGTGGTGCCGTTCCGCCGTCGGGAATTCCTCCGCCATCCCGTAAACGGACGCACTGGAAGCCGCCACCAGCTTCCCGACCTTGTGCGCGGCCGCCGCCTCGATGACGTTGAACGTTCCGTCAACCAGCACCTCCAGCGCCAGCCGCGGCTCTTCAGCGCACTGGGTTATCCGGATGGCCGCCTGGTGGAACACCAGGTCCTTGCCCCTGACCAGGTCGTTGACCAGGTCCCGGTCCTGGATGGTTCCCCGAACCAGCTCCACCCGTCCCGATGAAAGGGCGGCGTCAAGGTTTCCAAGCCGGCCGCGGACCATGTTGTCCAGGACGTCGATCCGGCCCGCGCCGGCCTGAAGCAGCGCATCCACCAGCGTGGAACCGATGGTGCCGGCACCGCCCGTTACCAGGATGTTGGCCCCCTCCAGCCGGCTCACCGCGCTCCCTCCATCTCTTCGGCGAGCTCGGATCCCGCAACAGCAGCGGGCTGGCCGTCCTGCGTCAGGCTCCGGGTCACGGCCTCGAGCACAGACAGCACGCGAAGCCCTGATGCGCCGCCCGTCCGGGCCTCCTGGCCGTTGCGGATGCAGCAGGCCAGTTCCGCCACCACCTGGCTGAGGGCCTCCCGCTCCGGCAGTGCCGGGGACCAGGTATCGCCCAGCCGGTAGGAGATGTTGGTGGAGGCCTTTTCCCCGGCTGTTTTGGGCTGCCGGTCCAGGCTGACGCCCCTGTCGTAGACGCTGAGCCGCTGCTGCGGGTTGAGGTCGTCCCAGACCAGGGTTCGCAGGGACCCGCCAATCACCATCTGCCGGATTTTGGTGGGGCTGAGCCAGTTCACGTGCACGTGGGCCGTGGCGTCGTTGGGAAGCCGGAAGTTCAGGTGGCCCACGCAGTCCCGCCCGGTGCCCAGCGGGTCCGCCCCGAAAGCGGAGACCTCGGCAGGGTTGAGGCCGCCCGGAAGCACGAAGTCGAGGATGGAGAGGTCATGCGGGGCGAGGTCCCAGAACACATTGACGTCCGGCTGCACCAGCCCCAGGTTGATCCGTGTGGAATCCACGAACAGGATCTCGCCCAGGGACCCCGACTGGACGAGTTCCTGCATCTTCAGGACAGCAGGTGTGTAGCAGTAGGTATGGTCCGCCATGAGCACCAGGCCGTTGGCTTTAGCCTCAGCCACCATTTCCAGCCCGTGTGCCCGGCTGTCAGCCAGGGGTTTCTCCACCAGGACATGCTTGCCGGCGCGCAGCGCGGTCATCACGGTGCCATGGTGGGTACGGGCCGGCGTCGCGATGGCCACAGCATCCACGTCGAACGTGTCCAGCAGTTCGTCCAAGGACTCGACGGAGGGAATGTCACCCACCGACGCCGCCAGCTTTCGCGCGCGGTCAAGGTCCAGGTCGCAGATGGCAACGAGGTCCCAGTCGGGGCTGGCGTGCAGGTTGCGGGCCAGGTTGGGCCCCCAGTACCCGGCGCCCACGACGGCGATCCGCAAGTTCGGCGATGGTTGCCGGTGGGTGTGGGCTTGGAAAGGATTCGGGAAGGATCTCATATCACTTTCTTTCCGGAGTGCGGTTGGGTCAGTAGGCGCCGGACGGCCGGACGACTGCCCGGAACGTCCGCCACAGAATCAGCAGGTCCCCGGCGATGGACCAGTTTTCGACGTAGTAGAGGTCCAGCCGGACGGCCTCATCCCAAGGAAGATCGGAGCGGCCGTTGATCTGCCAGAGCCCCGTGATTCCGGGCTTGATCAGCAGGCGGCGGTGGGTGTGGCGTTCATAGCCGCTGACCTCCCGTGCCAGCGGAGGCCGCGGCCCCACCAGGCTCATGTCGCCGCGGGCCACGTTCCACAGCTGAGGCAGCTCATCGAGGGAGTATTTCCGCATCCACCGGCCGCAGCGTGTCACCCGCGGGTCGTCGCGCATTTTGAAGAGCACCCCGGCGCCCTCGTTCTGCGCCCCCAGGGTTGCCAGCCGGGCTTCCGCGTCCACCACCATGGACCGGAACTTGAGCATGCCGAACGCCTGGCCGTCCCGGCCAACCCTGTCTTGCCGGAAGAACACCGGGCCCGGGCTGTCCAGCCGCACGATGACCGCTAGGACAACAAGCAGTGGGGACAGGACCAGGAGGGCCAATAGCGCCATTCCCACATCCATGACCCTCTTCATCGCGTGCTTGGCACCGGTGTACTGCGGGATGTCGACGTGCATCAGGGGCAGCCCCTCAACCGGCCGCCAGTGGATCCGGGGACCCGCAACGTTGGTCAGCGTGGCCGCGAGGATGAGTTCCGTTGACGATTCCTCAAGCCGCCACCCGAGCTCGCGGATGAAACGGTTGCCACCGGGGAGGGGCCCGGCGATGATCACCGAGTCGGCCTCCGCAAGCCGGACCGTGCGGGCGATGTCATCCGTGGAGCAGAGCACCGGGATGGCCCGCCCGTCCACCCGGAGGCTGGCTCCCCGGCGGGCTCCCGGGAGGCACACACCCAGGATCTGATACACCGGTCCCGATTTCCGGAGGACCTGCTGCACCACGTAGCGGACGTCGTCCGGATCACCCACCACCAGGGCCCGGGACAGGCACCGGCCCCTGGCCTTCTGGGCCGTCAGGCGGCGGCGGAACGCCCACCGGTTCGCGGTCAGCCCCAGCAGGCCAAGCGGCAGCGAAACCGTAACAAAAGCGGTTGCACCGTGCAGGGAGAACAGCACGGCGGCCAGGCCCATCAGGCCGAAGACCCGGAAGGTTGCCGAGGTGACGCGCTTGAATTCGTCGGCGCCGATCCCCAACAGCTTGGCATCCCGTGTCCGGTAGACTTCCAGGCCGATGAGCCACAGGAAGGCAATAACAGCTGCCGAGGCCACCGTTCCCGCATCGCCCGGGTCCGCCGGTGCGAATCCCACATAGGAGAGCTGGCAGCCGGCGCCCACCGCCCCGATGACCAGGAGCGAATCAGTCACGCGCAGCAAATTGACGTGCGTGGCGAGCCAGGACGCTGCGGCCCTGCGCCCCGTTGCCGGAGCGCTGGCCGGGGGGCTTGCCGGAGCGCTGGCGGGACGTGCAGTTGGCGGCCGCAGAAACCGGGTTCCTGCGGTATCCGCCGCCGCCAACTGCGTTGTTGCCATCCGTTGTGCAGCAACGGGCGCAACGGGCCAGCGAAGGCCGGCACGCCGGGTTCTGGCTACTGGTATCTCTGCCAAGGTGACCCCTTCCCGGCATGTCCGCTGATGTCTGGCCGTGAAGAAAAGCTAGCTTTCAAAATGCCGGCCCGGCGGGGTTCGGAAGGGGCTTTGTGGGTCCGTCCGCGGATCAGTGTGGATACTGCGGATACCTGCATTTGCAGGCTTCAGGCCCTACAGGACGGGCAGGACGTACGGCTCCGCCGGCGTCGATTCCTTCGTGCTGGCGAGGGCTGTCAGCTGCGCGCGGGACTCCACGCCGAGCTTCCGGTAAATGGCAGTCAGCCGCACTTCGACGGTCCGGACGGACACATAAAGGGTTGCCGCGATTTCCTTATTGCGGAGCCCCCGGGCCACCATCCGGGCCAGGGCGCGTTCGTGGTCAGCCAGCAGCATCATGGCCGGGTTGCCCTGCGGCCGGGCCGGTTCCACCCGTTCGTCCAGCAGCAGCACATCCACGTGCTGGGTCCACGCATCGGCGCCGGCCTCGTCGAACATCACCTTGGCGCGCATGAGGGCATCCCGGGCGTCCCGGATCCGTCCGAAAGCGTTGAGGCGTTCGGCGTAGCACAGCAAGGTGCGGGCACGCTCAAGGATCGATTCGTGCCCCGTCCTTGCTTCGAGCGCCCGGGCAAAGAGCTGCAGGGACTGTTCCCCGTCGGCCAACATGGCGCGGCTCCGCGCCACGGCCAGCATCAGCCAGGGCGACCGCAGCCCCACCGAGCGGCTTTCCAGGCGCTGCAGGGCCAGCGTTGCCTCACGGTGCCGATTAAGCCGCACCAAGACTTCCACCAGGTCCCCCTCACAGCGGAGCAGGGTGGGGTTGCTGAAGCACATCCCGATTTCCGCGGCCCGGGACAGCTGGGCGCAGGCTTCCGCCAGGTCCCCCCGCAGCAGCGCGAAGTGTCCCTGCATGGCTGCCAGCTGGGCGGAGAGCGCGGGATGGTTTTCCGAGGCTGCGAACCGGTGGGCCTCGGTGGCGTAGCTGGCGGCCAGCGCTTCGTCCCCCAACGCGTGTGCCCGCCACACCCGGAAGAGGTGCCGCATCCCGCGGAAATACTTGATCTCAGGCTCGTGCGCTTCCAGTTCGTCGATGAGCCGGACCGCCACGCGGATGTTGCCGGCCCGCACCTCGTTGTCCACTGCCAGGAACATCGCGCACTCCCGCCAGTTGGTGTCGCCGGCTTCCACGGAACTGCGCACCATGGCGAAGGCCTCCGCCGCGTGCTCATACCGCTCGGCGTAGCTGAGGGCCCGGCCCTGCACCAGCAGGCACAGTGCGCGGGCTTCCCCGGCAGGCTCATGCTTGCGGGCAAGGCTGGTGGCGTCCCCGCCGATGGAACCTACCAGCGTTTGCGCGCGTTCGGCGATGGCCAGGCACTCGGGCGACGCCGCATCCCGGAAGCCGGTGCCGCACCGGAGCACCTCGGCTGCGTCAGACAGTTCCCACCGTTCCGCGTAGTAGAGGGCTGCGCCGGCCAGCAGGCCCGCGGTGAAGGCGGGGTCGTGCCGGCCAAACTCCTTCGCCAGGCGCAGCACCATGCTCGAGCGCACCGAAGCGCCCTGGGCAAACTGGATCTCGAAGGCCAGGCCGGTCAGCCGAAGGATGAGGGCCGGATTGTGGGTGACCCGGCGCGCCCAGTCCAGATAGCGCCGGGCGTACACGAATTCGCCGAGGCTGAAGAGCAGTTCGGCAATGGCAGCGAGGCGGGCCGCGGTCTCGGCCTCCCACGGGTTGAGGGTCAGGGCCCGCTCAACGTACTCGACGGCGAACGGCACATCGCCGCCGCGGATCAGGTCCACCCCGTGCCGCAGCAGGCTGAATGGCGTTTGACGCTCCAGCGCCGTGTAGCTCAGGTGCCAGCGCCTCGCGTACGGATCAGAGGACTCCGAGGCGTTTGCCAGCGCACGGTGGCTGGCTGTCCGTGCCGCCGGGGTCATGGTGGAAAAGACGTAGCCGCGCAGCAACTGCTCGCGGATCCGCAGGTGTGGTCCCGTTCGGCTGACCAGGCCTTCGGACAGCAGTTCGTCGACGCCGGACCATACGTCTCCGCTGACCTGTTCCAGGGCACCGATATCGGTCCGGCAGGACAGCGAGAGAAGGTCCAGGATGCCGCGGGCCGACGGAGTCAGCCGGCCCACCACCGCAGCAAATTCCGTTTCGAAGCTGCCCCTGCAGGGCAACGGGATGGGCATTGCGTACTTCCCGTCGGCCTGCCGCTCCAGCAGGTGGCGGTAAAGCTCGACGGCGGCGAGTGGATTGCCCGGCGTGGCTGAGGCAACCGCGTGGGCGGCCGCCGTCGTGGCCTGTTTTGCGGGGATGGCCTCCAGCATCCGCACCGTCTCGTTGTAGCTGAGCGGATTAAGTAGCAGCGACTCCAGTCCGTTGAACGGGCTGTCAGGCGGGGCGCCGCGGGCGCTCAGGAACAGCGCAATGTCGGTTCCGGTCAGGCGCCTGGCCAGGAAACCGATCACTGCCTGGCTGCCGGGGTCGAGCCTGTCGGCGTCGTCAATGGCAATCACCGTCCGCGATGATGACCGCTGGAGCAGTCCAGCCAGGAGCGTCGCCGAGAAGGCAGGGACGTTTAGGGTGCCCGCCGCGTCCCGCAGGAGCTCGTCCGCGATCCTGTTCAGGACCGGGTCGTCCATCCTGTTCAGGAGGGCCGTGATCCCGGAGAGCGGCCAGTCGGACTCGGACGCGCTGGCGCTGAGGAACACCGTGGGGTAGTCGCACAGGGCGGAGATTTCGGCAAGGAGTGCGGACTTTCCCGCTCCCCTGCTGCCGGACACCACCAGGGCGGAATCCTTGGGTCCGCGGATCACCGACAGGATCCTGTCCAGTTCCTTACTCCGGCCTACCAAAGACATGGGGTCCCCATCCTGTGAAGAAAGGAGACCGCATTCTTGCGCATGTGTATCCGGCACGGCAGCCGTACCGCCGGTTCCTGCCCGGAGGTCCGGCCCGGCCAGATCCCGCCGCCAGCGCGAAACCCAGCCGTAAAAAGGAATATATAGCGGCCGCAGTTCGGGGTGCCATGCAAATAGGCGCTGGATTGGCTCAAGATTGGGCGCCGCGTTTCCTGAATATTTCGGGGTTGACCTGCAGGCATCTTTTGATGCCCTGTAATGTCCGCAGCTGGAGAAAGTTCTGATTTGGATGCTGCGGGCTTGTGCCGATGCACATAATCCCGGAAGCCGGAGCGGGTCTAGGGTGGGAGAAACTTGTGATCCATCGCACTGGACGGCCCCGGGAAACCTCCGCCGCCGCCAGTAGCCCCAACTCCACGCAATAACCAGAAGGACGGCGCACGCATGCCCGCTGACCAGCAACTGTCCAAATCGCTCAAACCACGGCACCTTTCCATGATCGCCATCGCCGGTGTCATCGGGGCCGGACTCTTCGTCGGATCCGGAGCCGCCATCCAGCAGGCGGGCCCGGGCATCCTGGTGGCCTACATGGCCGCAGGCATCGTGGTCATCCTGGTGATGCGCATGCTCGGTGAGATGGCCGCTGCAAACCCCGAGACCGGCTCATTTTCCACCTATGCAGACAAGGCGCTGGGCCGCTGGGCCGGATTCAGTATCGGCTGGCTCTACGCATGGTTCTGGATCATCGTGCTGGGCATCGAAGCCACCGCCGGGGCTGCAATCATGCACCGGTGGGTTCCGGGCATCGACCAGTGGGTCTGGGCATTGATCCTGATGGTCCTCCTGACGCTGACCAACCTCGGCTCGGTGAAGTCCTACGGTGAATTCGAGTTCTGGTTCGCGTCCATCAAGGTCACGGCCATCATCCTGTTCCTGCTCTTCGGCGTGGCGGCCATCCTGGGCCTCGTACCCGGCGTTCCTGCCCCGGGCCTGGACAACCTGCTGAACAACGGCGGATTCATGCCCAACGGTCCCGGCGCCGTCCTCGCCGGAATCCTGGTAGTCGTCTTCTCCTTCTTCGGCGCCGAGATCGCCACCATTGCCGCCGGCGAGTCCGAGAACCCGGTGGATGCCGTCAAGAAGGCCGTCAAGTCCACCGTCTGGCGCATCCTCGTTTTCTACATCGGTTCCATCGCCATCGTGGTCACCCTGCTGCCGTGGAACGATGCCAGCGTGGCCAAGAGCCCCTACGTTGCCGTCATTGAACTCTTCGGAATTCCGGGCGCCGGAACCATCATGGACATCGTGGTGCTGACCTCGGTGCTGTCCTGCCTGAACTCCGGGCTGTACACGGCCAGCCGGATGCTGTTCTCGCTGTCCAAGCGCGGCGACGCCCCCTCGTCCTGGACGAAGATTTCCCGCCGCGGAGTGCCGGTCGCCGCGGTGCTCGCTTCCACCGTTGTCGGCTTCGTCACCGTTGGCCTGAACTACATCGCACCGGACACCGTATTCCTGTTCCTGGTCAACACCTCCGGCGCCATTGCGCTCTTCGTCTGGCTGGTCATCGCCTCCTCACAGCTGATCCTCCGCAAGCGCATGGGCGCCGCCGCCAAGGACCTTGCCCTGAAAATGTGGCTCTTCCCGTACCTGACCTGGCTGTCGATCGGCAGCATCGTGGCCCTGCTCATCGGCATGGTCATCCTGGACTCCACCCGCGAATCCCTGCTCCTCTCCGTGGCGCTGGCAGCGGTGGTGGTGGCCATCGGCGTCCTGCGCTACCGCCGGCGGGGAGCCTCGGCAGGCCAGGCCGGGGACGGACTCGAAGCCGACGACGTCCCGGCCAAGGCGGGCCCGGCGTCGTAATCTGCCGCTTTTCCACATAGGAGAGCCCGTGCTGCCATCCCGGCTGCACGGGCTCTAGCCTTGAGTCAAGCGCGAATCGCCTATCCCGCCCAAATGCACTAAGATATTGAAGTCTGTGCTGCGCCCCAGCCACCGTTCCGGCGGCGGGGCTTGCATGGAATCGCAAATGAACCTCCTGTTACGGAAATGCCGTAACCGCTTAGCCCAAAGGAGGTGGGTTCACATATGCGTCCTTACGAATTGATGGTAATCATCGACCCCGAGGTCGAAGAGCGTACCGTTGAGCCGTCGCTTCAGAAGTTCCTGAACGTCATCACCAACGATGGTGGAACCATCGAAAAGGTTGACATCTGGGGCCGTCGCCGTCTGGCTTACGACATCAAGAAGAAGTCCGAAGGTATCTACGCCGTGGTGAACTTCACCGCCAAGCCGGAAACCGCCAAGGAACTTGACCGCCAGCTGTCTCTTAACGAGACCATCATGCGCACCAAGATCACCCGCCCCGAAGAGCAGAAGGTTGTTGCCGAGTAATTTCGGTACCACTCTTCATTCTTCACCCCGCAGGACTCGAATCTTCACCCAGGATCGAACAAGGAGGCAGTAGATGGCAGGCGAGACCACCATTACGGTCATCGGTAATCTCACCAATGACCCGGAATTGCGGTTCACACCGTCAGGTTCGGCAGTAGCGAACTTCACCATCGCTTCCACCCCGCGCACCTTTGATCGCCAGTCCAACGAGTGGAAGGACGGGGAAACCCTGTTCCTCCGCGCTGCGGTGTGGCGTGAAGCGGCCGAGAACGTCGCGGAGTCCCTGACAAAGGGCATGCGCGTCATCGTTACCGGGCGCCTGAAGAGCCGTTCCTACGAAACAAAAGAAGGCGAAAAGCGCACCGTTATCGAGCTTGAGGTCGATGAAATCGGCCCCAGCCTGCGCTACGCAAACGCCAAGGTCAACCGCACCCAGCGCTCCGGCGGCCAGGGTGGCGGCGGCTTCGGCGGAGGCAACAGCGGCGGTGGCTTTGGCGGCGGCAACTCTGGTGGAAACCAGGGCGGCAACTCCGGCGGTAACTGGGGTGGCGGCGGCGGCAACCAGCAGGCTGCACAGGACGACCCCTGGGCGACGCCCGGCGTCTCCAATGCAGGTGGCTGGGGCAACGGCCCCGACTCCGAACCGCCCTTCTAACAAATCATCTCGGCCCGGCGTCGGGACCGCATCACTGTGCCTGCCGGCACGGTGGCGGGTATCGCCGTCGGACCACCACCATCCCGTGGATCAATATCCACGGGCTCCCTAGAATAGGAGCTCCACGATGGCTAAGGCTGAACTCCGTAAGCCCAAACCAAAGTCCAACCCCTTGAAGGCCGCTGACATCACTGTCATCGACTACAAGGACGTAGCATTGCTGCGCAAGTTCATCTCCGACCGCGGAAAGATCCGCGCCCGTCGCGTCACCGGCGTCACGGTCCAGGAACAGCGCAAGATCGCACAGGCAATCAAGAACGCCCGCGAAGTTGCCCTGCTGCCTTACTCCGGCGCTGGCCGCGGTTAAGGAAGGGATTTACTAACATGGCAAAGCTCATTCTGACCCACGAAGTCACCGGTCTCGGTGCTGCCGGCGATGTTGTCGAGGTCAAGGACGGTTACGCACGTAACTTCCTGCTGCCCCGCAACTTCGCCCTGACCTGGACGAAGGGTGGCGAGAAGCAGGTTGAGTCCATCAAGGCTGCCCGCGCCGCCCGCGAGCACGCTTCCCTGGAAGATGCTCAGAAGCAGGCCGCTGCACTGCAGTCCAAGCCTGTCCAGCTGGTTGTCAAGGCCGGCGAAACCGGACGCCTGTTCGGCACCGTCAAGCAGGCCGACGTCGCCAACGCTGTTGAGGCCGCAGGCCTGGGCAGCATCGACAAGCGCAAGGTTGAACTGCCGGTCCACATCAAGTCGGTTGGTTCCTACCAGGCCAACGTCCGTCTCCACGAGGATGTTGCCGCTGTGATCGAACTCGACGTAGTAGCCGGAAAGTAATTTCTGACTGCACCGAAGACCCCCGCGCCGGACACCGGCCGCGGGGGTCTTCTGCATCTGCGATCAGGGCCGGTGGAGTTCGGCCATGACGTGCTGGTAGCCGCTCCTGATCATGGCCTCCAGCACCGTGCGGTCAACATCAGCCAGCCTGTTGATGTACAGGCAGGCGGCACCGGTCTTGTGTTTGCCAAGGGCTTCGAGGTGCGGCCCGGCGTCGGGCCCGTACGTCAGCCCGTACAGGGCAAGGTTGGACTTCCGCGGGGAGAACCCGACGGCGGCCGAGTCGCCTTCCCTGCCGGTGGCATACCTGTAGTGGTAGCTTCCGAAGCCGACAATTGTGGGTCCCCACATCACCGCATCCTGCCCGGTGATGCTCCGCATGAGCTCCAGCAGTTCGAAACCGTCCGCCCTGCGGACCGGGTGTTCCACTGCTGCCAGGAATGCGTTGACGTCAGCCCCGGTGGGGGCGGTCTTGTTCTCTGCCATGGACGTAGTGTTGCAGACGCCGCCGTGGTGCTGCCACACCGGTGATAGCCTGCACCGGTGACCAACCAGAGCATGCGAATCCGCCCGTTCCACCAGGCCGACGTCTTTTCCGCGGAACCGTACCGCGGAAACCCTCTGGCCGTGGTGGTGGACGCCGAAGATCTCTCGGCGGAGCAGATGCAGCACTTCGCCAACTGGACGAATCTTTCTGAAACCACTTTCCTGCTGCCGCCCACAGACCCTGAGGCGGATTACCGGGTACGCATCTTCACCGGCACCGAGGAGTTTCCTTTTGCCGGCCACCCGACACTGGGCTCGGCCCACACCTGGCTTGAGGCAGGCGGCGTCCCGAAGTCTGCCGACTGGCTGGTTCAGGAATGCGGGGCCGGCCTGGTGCGGATAAAGCGCGACGGCGGCCGCCTGGCCTTCGCCGCGCCGCCGCTCACCCGCTTCGAACAAGTGGACAGCTCTGTCCGCCAGCAGCTGGCCGCCGCCCTTCGACTGCCGTCGGCCGACATCCTGGATGCATCCTGGCTGGTCAACGGACCCGAATGGATCGGCGTGCTGCTGGGATCTGCCGGGCAGGTCCTGGCCCTCGAGCCGGACCTGGCTGCCATGGGGAGCCTGAAGATCGGGGTTATTGGCCCGCACCAGCCGGGTGGGGACGCCGATTTTGAGGTCCGCACCTTCATTCCGGGCGATGCCATGGTGGAGGATCCTGTGACGGGAAGCTTCAACGCAGGCGCCGCCCAGTGGCTGATCGGCACCGGGCGCGCGCCCAGGCAATACGTGGCGGCACAGGGCACCGTGCTGGGCCGTGCAGGCCGTGTCCACGTCTCCGCCGAGGGGGCAAACATCTGGGTGGGCGGCCACTCGGCCACCTGCATCCGGGGGACCGTCACGCTGTAGGTCCTCCTTTCCGCGTAGGACGGCTCCTGGCCGCAGCGGGGCTTCACGATGCTGCACGGGAATACCCGGGGAGCGTCGCCTGTTCACCAAGTAGATGCAAATGCATGTACGATCATTGGACCCGCAACAGGAGAACGCCATGGAAAACCGCCGCATTACCGTCCTTTCCGCCGGACTCGGCGTGCCGTCGTCGAGCCGCCTGCTTGCCGACCAGCTCGCGGAGTCGGCCAAGCGGCAACTTGAGGCCGCCGGCTACAGCGTGGACGTGGAAACCGTCGAACTGCGGGACCTGGCGGTGGACATTGCCAACAACTTCGTCACCGGCTACGCGGCCCCGCACCTGGCCGAGGTGATCGCCGCAGTTGAAGCCTCGGACGGCATCATCGCAGTGTCCCCGGTGTTCAGCGCCTCGTACAGCGGGCTCTTCAAGTCGTTCTTCGACGTGCTGGACCCCAAGTCCCTTGACGGCAAGGCGGTCCTGCTGGGCGCCACGGGCGGAACGGACCGGCACCAGATGGTCCTGGACTACGCCATGCGCCCCCTGTTCAGCTACCTCCGCACCCGGATCGCGGCCACGGCCGTGTTCGCCGGGCCGCAGGACTGGGGCACCGCGGGCGACGCCGACACCTCCCTGGCCAGCAGGGTGGACCGGGCATCCGGCGAATTTTCGCAGCTCCTGGAAGGGCTGCAGCCGGGCCGAAAGCTGGCGCCCATGGAATCCCTGCCGTTCGAGCAGCTGCTCGCGGGGATCTCCGGAGCCAACTGACCGGCAGGTTGGCTCGTCGCCGGTCCAGCCCCGGGGCCGGCGCTTAGTCGTCGAGGAGTTCGATGAACTCCCGCGCCTGCTTCATCGAAATGTCTGAGTGGCGCGTCAGGGCTGCAGCTGCTGCCTCTGCGTCGCCGTTGCGGGCCAGCGTGCGGATCCTGCCGTAGATCTCGTCATTGAGCATGTTGCTGCTGACTTCACGGGTCACGTCCCCCTTGCTCGCGATGGCCCGGTAGCGGTACGGGAAGCGCTGCGGCTCGTCGTCCTCGTCGTCCTCCGGCGCGCTTCCGGGCGCGTCCGGGCTGCGGTAGGGCTGCGGGTGGGAAGCCAAAGCACCCACGGCGTCCCGGGAGGCCCGCAGGCCGTCCCCGGTCGCCTCGTAATACAGCTTGATGGCCGCCATCGCCTGGCCCTGCGCGATCAGCGCGTAAATACGCCGGTGTTCCGCTTCGGACAGCTTGGCCGCGGCAGTGCGGGCCAGCTCTGCGGCGCCGGGGGCGGCCTGCCGGGGAGCGGCGTCCTGCGCAGCTTTCCTCTTGCCCAGTGCCCGGGAGGCCAGCACAACGGCAACTGCCACAGCCACAAGGATGAGGGCGGGGATAACAAGCGATTCCATGGTTCTAAAGCCGTTCTCTATCTACCTGCTGCTGCGGATGTGGCCGGGGTCGCTGTGGAAGGAACCCGGGGGCGGCGGACGTAACAAGACCCCACATAATCACCACCAGGACAACCGCAGGCAACAGAACCAGGAGTAGTTCGCCCATACCTACGAGCTTAGGGCAGATCCGGGTTATCCACAGCAATATTCACCGCGCTGCATGCTCGGGGGATGACGCAGGCCGGGCGGTCTTCCGAGGGAATATGAACCCGTCCATGGGTGTCGATGAGGTGGGTCACGGATGCCGGCAACACGCGCAGCAGCGGCATGTTCCCGACACGCCGCTGTGGATGAAATTCCACAGAAAAAATATTTGCTCCACATGCCGGCTGGAGAGTTTTCGCAGGTCAGAGTCAGTACCAGGGCTAAACTTTTTTCTTTTCCACAACTTTCCACACAGGCTGTGCACAAGCTATGCCGGTTAGTGCACAGGTTATCCACAGGAAGCCCCGGCAGTGGACTTTGCGGTGGGGCCGGGGACGGCTAGCGTGGCGGGGTACCTGTTCCGGGGATCAAATGCGGCCTGTGGACCTGCAC
Source organism: Pseudarthrobacter chlorophenolicus A6 (assembly GCF_000022025.1). Taxonomy (GTDB): domain Bacteria; phylum Actinomycetota; class Actinomycetes; order Actinomycetales; family Micrococcaceae; genus Arthrobacter; species Arthrobacter chlorophenolicus. Next base: position 4,324,682 of record NC_011886.1, on the reverse strand, counting down.
TGAAGGCTGGCCGGACAGCTGCGGCAAACCCCAGGGGAGGGGTCTCTGTGGAAAACCTGTGGATTTGGGGATAACTCCTGTGCACAAGTCGGCTCGGAGGCCGTCCCAGCCGCAGTGTCGGACCCTGCCGGTAGAAATTGGACAGGTGGCGGACCCCGGATTTCCGGTGAAGCCTTGCAGGACGGCAACCACCGGGCGGGCCCGGTAACTATGGAGGACGGCAGCTTTGTCAATCGCGCATCTGGACGAGGTCGAAACTACCCGCGGATCAGACGCGAGCCGAAAGCCTCCGCAGGACATCCCGGCTGAACAGTCCGTCCTGGGCGGCATGATGCTGTCCAAGGACGCCATCGCGGACGTCGTGGAGATCCTCCGCGGCCAGGACTTCTACCGCCCCGCCCACGAAACCATCTACGAAGCGATCATCGATCTTTACGGCCGCGGTGAGCCTGCGGATGCCGTCACCGTCTCCGACGAGCTGACCAAGCGGGCAGAGATCAACAGGATCGGCGGCCCTGCCTACCTGCACGAGCTGATCCAGACTGTGCCCACGGCCGCCAACGCCGGCTACTATGCGGAAATCGTTGCCGAACGCGCGGTGCTGCGCCGCCTCGTCAACGCCGGGACCAAGATCGTCCAGCTGGGCTACGGCTCTGACGGCGAGGTGGAGGACCTGGTCAACCAGGCCCAGGCCGAGGTCTACGCCGTTGCCGAACGCCGCACGGCGGAGGATTACGTGGTCCTCAAGGACGTCATGGAATCCACCGTGGACGAGATCGAGGCATCCGGCCACCGCGGCGAAGGCATGGTGGGTGTGCCCACCGGCTTCTATGAGCTCGATGAACTTACCCACGGCCTGCACCCGGGCCAGATGATCGTCATCGCGGCCCGTCCCGCGGTGGGCAAGTCCACATTCGCGCTGGACTTCGCCCGTTCGGCGGCCATCAAGAACAACCTGGCCACCGTCATGTTCTCCCTGGAAATGGGCCGGAACGAGATCGCCATGCGCCTCCTCTCGGCCGAGGCCACCATTGGGCTGCAGGACCTCCGCAAGGGCACCATCAAAGACGAACAGTGGTCCAAGATCGCCACCACCATGGGCCGGATGAACGACGCTCCGCTGTTCATCGATGACAGCCCCAACATGTCACTCATGGAGATCCGGGCCAAGTGCCGCCGCCTGAAGCAGCAGCATGACCTCAAGCTCGTCATCCTCGACTACCTGCAGCTCATGAGCTCCGGCAAAAAGGTGGAGTCGCGCCAGCAGGAAGTCTCCGAGTTCTCCCGTGCCCTCAAACTCCTGGCCAAGGAACTCCAGGTTCCGGTCATCGCCCTGTCTCAGCTGAACCGTGGTTCCGAGCAGCGGCAGGACAAGCGGCCCATGGTTTCGGACCTCCGTGAATCCGGCTCCATCGAGCAGGACGCGGACATGGTCATCCTGCTGCACCGTGAGGATGTCTACGACAAGGAATCCCCGCGCGCCGGTGAGGCCGACATCCTGATCGCCAAGCACCGTAACGGTCCCACCAAGGACATCGTGGTGGCGTTCCAGGGCCACTACTCCCGGTTCGCCAACATGGCGGGAGACGCGGGCGGCGGCGGAGGCTTCTAGGCCGGCCGCCTGGCCGGCCGGCGCGGGGTCAGTCCCCGGCCAGAAGGTGGTTCGGCAGCCGGTTCCCCGGCGCTGTGCCCCTGATCTCCAGCAGTTCCCGTGCGTGGGCGTGAAGCCGCTTGTCCTCGTCGCTGACCGGCACCCAGGCGGGGATCGGCACTGAGTTTCCTGCGCCGTCGCGCGCCACCATGACCGTGAGGCAGTACGTGGTGAGGTTCAGTTCACGGCCCTTGGGATCGCCGGAACGGACGTGGACGGCGATGTGCATGCCTTTTGTGCCGGTGTACACCAGGCGGGCCTCCACCTCCACCACGTGCCCGATCAGGAGGGGCCGGTAGAAGCGGACGCCGCCGGAGAACACGGCCACCGTGTCCTTGCCGCAGTAGCGTGAGGCGCAGACGTACGCAGCCTCGTCGATCCATTTCATGACGATTCCGCCATGGACCTTGCCGCCCCAGTTCACGTCGGTGGGCGCCGCCATGAAGCGCAGCGTCACCCGCTCGGCTGTGCCCGCATCGGTATATTCCTGATGGTTCATAGCTTCGACGATCTGTTCGCGGACCTTGATCCGGGCCAGCGCGTGGTCACGCTGTTCGATCTCAGCGTCACTGGCAGGCTCAAACTGCTTGACGGGGATGGGCTTGCCGTCCTCGCCTACCGCCACGAAGATCACCATGCACTGGCTGCGCATAGTGGCGGGGCCGCCTTTGGGGTCGCTGGAGGAGACGACGGTCCGGATGTGCATGGAAGACCGGCCGGTGTAGACGATGGTGGCCTCCACCTCCACCATGTCGCCGCTGTTCACGGGATCCGCGAAGTGGATGTTGCCCACGTATGCCGTGACGCAGTAGGACTTCGCCCACCCCACGGCGGCGGCGTAAGCAGCCTTGTCCACCCACTCCAGCACCGTCCCGGCATCCACGGAGCCGCTGTGGCCAACGTCGGTGGGGGCCGCCAGGAAGCGGAGGGTCACGGAGTTGGGCGCACCGGTCTCAGTCATGCTGCCGATCATACTGACGCTGCCGGTTACCGGCCGGTTCGGCCGCGGCGCCAACGCCAAGTGACGCATGACCGGCCGTCACTTCGCGAAATCGCTGGAACGGCGCCGGGTCGCTGCGGCGGAACAGCGTCTTCGCACCGTTCCAGCGTCCCCGGTGCCGGTTAAACCACGACGGCGGCCACGCGCCGTGGTGCGCGGCCGCCGTCGGGCGTTTCGGCCTAGGCCAGGACTGCCAGCTTGGAGTTCCGGCGTCCGAAGAGGGCGCGGTCCACGGAAACGCGGCCGGCGCCGGTGAGGGCCAGGGCGAACGCCGCCGCCGCGAGGAGCAGCACCAGCTCGTAGCCGCCGTTGGCAGCGAAAACTCCGGCGGAAGCGTGCACCAGGAAGAGGGCGCCCAGCATGTTGAGGGCCAGGAGGGCGGCCACCACACGGGTCAGGAGGCCCAGGATCAGGGCGATGCCGCCGGCGAGCTCAAGGACGGCAACGGCCGGGGCCATGACGTCGGCAGCGGGCACGCCCATTTTGGCGAAGGACGCCTGGGTGCCGGCAATGGTCCACTCGTTGAACTTCTGCCAACCGTGGGCTGCGAAGAGGAAGCCGAGGACAATGCGGAGGGCCGTGATGGCGGTGGTGGTCAGTCGGGACTGGTTCATGGGGTTTCACCGTTTCGGATATCGGTCGGAGCTGGACACATGCAAGCAGGGGCCGGATCGCAGCGTTGAACCCTTCCAGTGTTCCGCAGCATTGGTTGAAGAGTCAACCAATGCTAGCATTCTGTGGGATATGTCATGACCGTGACGTCACAGTCACCCGCCTCCCCGCCCGGAGGCCGTTAAGCTGGCACGGTGTCCCAACCCTCCACCTCCGCGCCTGTAGCGTCGCGCCGCGGCAATGCCCGCGAGATCCTCCGTCTCGCTGTCCCCGCGTTCGGTGCACTCGTGGCCGAACCACTCTTCCTGCTGGCTGACTCTGCAATTGTTGGACATCTGGGAGTGGCGCAATTGGCGGGGGTTGGACTGGCCTCGGCCGTGCTGCACACCGTCGTCGGCCTGATGGTCTTCCTCGCCTACTCCACCACCCCAGCGGTGGCGCGGGCCATCGGCGATGGCCAGCTCGGGAAGGCGCTGGCCGCAGGGCGCGACGGCGTCTGGCTGGCCCTGCTGCTGGGCGTCGTCCTGGCCGTGGCAGGCTTTGTGGCGGCAGAACCGCTGATCGGGCTCATGGGCGCAGAAGGCGAGGTGCGCGCCTTCGCCGTCGACTACCTTCGCTGGTCCATGCCGGGACTTGTGGCGATGCTGCTGGTCTTTGCCGGGACCGGTGTGCTCCGCGGACTCCAGGACACCCGCACCCCGCTGGTGGTGGCCACCGCCGGTTTCGGGCTGAATATCGTCCTGAACCTCTGGCTGGTCTACGGGCTCAACTGGTCCGTCACCGGCTCCGCCGTGGGCACCAGTGTGGCGCAATGGGGCATGGCGGCTGTCTACGTGCTGATGGTGCGGCGCAACGCCCTCCGGCATGGCGTTTCTCTGTTGCCCAGCTGGCACGGCATCCGCAGCATGACCCGGGTGGGATCCTGGCTGATGCTGCGCACCCTCAGCCTGCGGGCCGCAATCCTGGTGACGGTCCTGGTGGTGACCGGCCAAGGCGCCATCAACCTGGCGGCACACCAGCTCGCCATGACCATCTTTTCCTTCCTGGCCTTCGCCCTGGACGCCCTCGCCATCGCGGCGCAGGCACTTATCGGCAAGGAGCTGGGTGCTTCCAACGCCGCCAAGGCCCGCCTGCTGACAACCACCATGATCCGCTGGGGCATCGGCTTTGGCGTGGTCACGGGACTGCTCCTGGCGGTGGTGGCTCCCTGGGCCGGCGCCCTCTTTACCCCGGACCGGGACGTGCAGGCCGCGCTGGCCGTCGCCCTGTGGATCCTGGCCGCGGGCCAGCCCATTGCCGGATACGTCTTCGTGCTGGACGGAGTGCTCATCGGCGCCGGCGATGCCCGCTACCTGGCACTGGCCGGCGTGGCCAACGTGGCAGCATATGCGCCCATGCTCGCCGCGGTCGCTTTCTCCGGAGCCGCGGGCGCTGCAGGCCTGGCCTGGCTCTGGGCCGCTTTTTCCATCGGATACATGGCTGCGCGTGCCGTAACGCTGGGCCTCCGCGCCCGGAGTGACCGGTGGATGGTGCTGGGTTCGGCTTGACCGGGGCGCGCAACTAAACTGAATCCGTGACACAACCCTTGACGCCCGCAGGCGCCGCCCACGGAACCGCCCCCCGCACCGACCTGTGGAAGCCGGTCCTGCTGCGCTCCGCTGCCTCGCTGGTGTTCGGAGCCGTGACGATCTTCTGGGCCACGCCCTCCGTGGAAGCCATGGGCTGGGCCGGCGGACTGTACCTCCTGGCCATCGGTGCCGTCACCCTCTGGGGTATCCCCGCCACCGGATTCGGGCGAGAATCTGCCTCCGGCAAGATGCTGTCGGCTGCCGGATCGGTATTGGCAGGGGCAGGGTTCGCGGTGCTCCTGCTGCACAGTGACCTCCTGTTCGGCGTCATCGCGGCGCTGGGACTCGGCGTTGCCGGAGCCCTGGAGTTGGCGTGCGGCATCCGGAACCGGGGCCGGCACGTCCTGGCCCGGGACTGGATCACCTCCGGCCTCATCAGCCTCGGGACGGCGGCGATCCTGCCGTTCTTCATCAGCCTCGGTGCGCATGCCCTGCTGGGTGTGGCCGGCGGCGGGGCCATTATCCTTGGTGTGCTGTGGGCGCTGTCCGGGCTGACGCTCAGGCACGATTCCCGCAGTACGGCCGCGAAGCCGTAAACTAGGAAGGTCCCGGTTCTACTCGCTGTAGAAATTTCGCCGGGGCCACCCACAACGTACACCGGGCCGGCCATCCATGCCGCCCGCAGGGAGGACTTACCGTGGCAGACCAGCACCAGGGAAAACCGCGCAAGCTGCGGACCTCTGTGAAGGGCCCGCTGATGTTCTCCGCGTTCTGGGCCGTCGTCGCCTTCTTCGCCGTGGTGATTTTCGCCTCCGGTGGCAGTGCCCGCGCTCCCCGTTTCGACCTTGCCTTCACGGCCGCCGGCATCGCCTTTATCGTGACCCTGGTGATCGCAGCCATGCTGTCCATGAGCCATAAGGAAAACGCCGAGCACCTGGGCAAGGGGTCCGGCGTCAACCTCAGCTCGGCGAAGAACACGTCCCATGGTTTCGGCGGGACCGGCACCTCCGGCTCGCCTGAGCAGCAGGATCACGACGGCGGCACTGAAGGTTCCGCGGGCCGCTAACCCACCGCCGGTCCCGCCTTCCGCGCCGGGCTTTAGGCCCACCCGCCGGTCCTCGGACGCGGGCCGGCCACTAGCCTGCCGCCGCCTGGCGTGCCCGGTAGGCCGCAACATGCGCCCGGTTGGCGCAGTTGCCCGTATCGCAGTACCGCTTTGAGCGGTTTCGGCTGAGATCCAGTACAGCCGCGTCACAGTCCTCGGCCTCACAGACGCGAAGCCTGTCCATCTCCTTGCTGCGCACCACATCCGCCAGCGCCATCGCCGCCTCCGTGCTGATCCGATCCGCAAGCGGGGCCTCAGGCGCAGTGGCGTGCAGGTGCCAGTCCCAGCCGTCGTGCCTGACCAATTGGGGGAGGGCGTTGGCGTCCCGGAGCAGGCGGTTGATCGTCTCCACGGCACCGTCTTCCCCCGCCACCCACGCCCCGGCCAGCTCGCCGCGCAGCCGCCGGACGCTTGCCAGCTCCGCCTCATCCCGCACCCTGGAGCCGGAAAACTGTTCGGCGGCCAGGAACCTGTCCAGATCCCCCTGGGATTCCAGGTCCTCCCGCCCGTTGGCGCCGGAATTGATGAGGTTGACCACGCTGCGCAGCGCAACCTCAGTGTCAGGGGCAAATACCATCTTGACTCCTTACAGGGCCGAAGCGTACTGTCATGACCAATACCCCACTTTACTCCTGACAGGAGGCGACGGTGCCTGCCGCCAAGAACCATCCCGCCACGCCACGTCCGGTGGCACCACGCCGCAATTTCCTGGCCTCGGGCCTGGGCATCGCCCTGTTCTCCTCCGCCGTCTTCGGCACCTCGGGATCGTTTGGCAAGGCGCTCCTGGAAACGGGATGGTCCCCGGGCGCCGCCGTCACGGCACGCCTCACCGGTGCCGCACTCATACTCGCCATCCCGGCGATCATCGCCCTGAAGGGCCGCTGGCACCAGCTGCGGGACAACTGGCTCACCATTGTGCTCTTTGGCCTGATCGGGGTGGCGGCGTGCCAGCTGTTCTACTTCAACGCGGTGGAGCGGCTCTCCGTGGGCGTCGCCCTGCTGCTCGAATACCTGGCGCCGGTGATCATTGTCCTGTGGATCTGGGCGGCCAGCCGTAAGCGGCCGCGCGCGCTGACCTTCGGCGGAACCCTGCTGTCCCTGGCGGGCCTTGTCCTGGTCCTGGACCTCACCGGAGCCGTGAAGGTGGATCCGGTGGGGGTCCTCTGGGGCATCGCCGCAGCGGTTTGCCTGGCCATCTACTTCTTCATCACAGCCAAGGAAAATGACACCCTGCCGCCCCTCGTGCTGGCATCCGGCGGGCTGATGGTGGGCGCCGCCGTCATGTGGCTGGCCGGTGCCACGGGATTGCTGCCCATGGCCTTCAACACGGCAGACACGAAACTCGGACCCTGGGTGACCCCGTGGTGGGTTTCGCTTGCCGGACTGGTGGTCCTGGCAACCGTGCTGGCCTACGTCTCAGGGATCATGGCGGCACGCGCCCTGGGCTCCAAGGTGGCCTCGTTTGTCTCCCTCACCGAGGTGCTGTTCGCCGTCATCTGGGCCTGGCTGCTGCTGGGCGAGCTGCCCGGTGCCATCCAGCTTGTGGGCGGTGTGCTCATCGTGGGCGGCGTCCTCCTGGTCCGGCTCGACGAACTCCGGGCCCCCGCCGCCACGGCGGAACCCGTGCCCGGGCAGCCAGCGGCGAAGGCAAGCTCACCGCTTGAGCACGCGAACGACGTCGAACCCGTGCCCTGAGTGCGCCGGCATGCGCGGATGCCCGCGCACCCCTGCCCGCCGCAGGAACGCCGGGCAGGCCCGCCGGCACATGAACAGTGGTTAAACGGGCGAGGGCCCGGGCACCTTGCGGTGTCCGGGCCCTCGCCGTTACAAACAGGTTCCTGGTGACAGGCCCTGCGCAGCCAGTGCTTAGCGGGAAGCCTGGTCCTGCTCTTCGGCGTTGCGCTTGGCCTTGTCGCCGGCTTCCTTCAGTGCTTCGGCAACCTTGGTCAGCATGGTGGTGTGCTGGCCCGACCATTCGTTGCGGAACTTTTCAGCGTCGGGACCTTCCCAGTTGGTGCTGCTCAAAACCTTGGTGAGAGTGGACTTCTGCGTCTCAATCTCGGACGCACCTGCCTGAAGCTTGCTGCCCAGCTGACGAAGCTGCTGAACGTCTGCACCCCAAATAGCCATCAGTATCTCCTTGTTGGTAAGTGGATCCGAACCAGGTCGGCATCCCCAGCGGCCCCCCGGCTCATCCGGAAGATCCATTGCCTAAAACCTATCCCGGCGCTCAAAGGAGTGTCGATGGGCACCCCTGCCCATGCTGTCCTCCCCATGGACGGGCCTCCTCAACCTGCTGACAAAGCGGGCCTCGAAGGGTCGATCTTAGGCGCTCCAGAGCCTAGCATGGGCCTATGTGCCGGAACATCCGAACCCTTCACAACTTCGAGCCGCACGCCACCTCCGAGGAGGTGCACGCCGCCGCGCTGCAGTATGTGCGCAAGATCAGTGGCAGCACGAAGCCGTCCAAGGCCAACCAGGACGCCTTCGATGACGCGGTGCACGAAATCGCCCACATCACCCAGCACCTGCTGGACGCGCTGGTAACCCAGGCGCCGCCCAAGGACCGCGACGAAGAGGCCGCCAAGGCCAGGGCGCGCGCCGCTGTCCGGTACGGCGCGGCCTGACCTCGCCCCTGAAGGGAAGCCGCTACTTTCCGAAGCTCCGGAGCCGCAGCGAGTTGGCCACCACCAGCACCGAACTGGCGGCCATCGCTGCGCCTGCGATCATGGGATTGAGCAGGCCGAGTGCGGCCACCGGGATGCCGACGGCGTTGTAGAAGAACGCCCAGAACAGGTTCGTCTTAATGGTGGCCAGGGTCCTGCGGGACAGCTCGATGGCCTGCGCCACCTGGGTAAGGTCGTTCCCCATCACCGTGAGGTCCGCGGCCTCAATGGCCACATCCGTTCCGGACCCCATCGCGATCCCCAGGTCCGCCTGTGCCAGTGCGGCGGCGTCGTTCACGCCGTCACCGGCCATGGCCACTGTTGCCCCGCCAGCCTGCAGCCTGCGTACGGCCTCCACCTTGCCTTCCGGCAGCACCCCCGCGTACACGTCGGCAGGGGGAATTCCGACGGCGGCAGCCACCTGGGCGGCCACGGCGGCGTTGTCTCCGGTCAGCAGGATGGGGCGCAGGCCAAGCTCCTTCAACCGTGCCACAGCAGCGGCAGAGCCTTCCTTGACCGTGTCCCGGAGGCTGATGATTCCTGCGGGGACGCCGTCCACGGCCACCCAGACGGCGGTGGCGCCGGCCGCCTCGGCCTCCGCCAGTGACTCCAGCTGCTCCGGGGGTGGCTCAATGCCGTTGTCGCGGAGCCAGCCGGTGCGGCCGGCGAGGACCAGCCGGCCCTCCACTGTTCCCGTGACTCCGCCGCCCGGCGCGGAACGGAAGCCGTCGACGGCGGGCAGGCGGCCGTCGTCGTCCGCTGCACTGCCCGGGCGGGCGGGAATGATCTCCTTGGCCGCCGCCGCAATGGCCCGCGCCACGGGGTGTTCCGAGGCCGCCTCCACGGCACCGGCGAGCCGCAGCACCTGCTGCCTGTTGAATCCGCCGAAGGCGACGGTGGACTCAACCGCCAGCACACCGGTGGTCACGGTGCCCGTCTTATCCAGCAGGATGGTGTCCACCGTGCGGGTATCCTCCAGGACCTGCGGTCCCTTGATCAGGATCCCCAGCTGCGCGCCTCGCCCCGTTCCCGTCAGCAGGCCCACCGGGGTGGCGAGGCCCAGCGCGCACGGGCAGGCGATGACCAGGACGGCGACGGCGGCGGTGACGGCCGCGCGCAGCCCGCCGTCCGTTCCGCCCGGGCCCGCGATGAACAGCCACAGCAGGAACGTCGCCGCGGCAATGGCCAGCACCACCGGGACGAAGACGGCGCTGATGCGGTCGGCCAGGCGGGCGATGGGTGCCTTGCCTGTCTGCGCCTGGGAAACCAGGCGGGCCATCTGCGCAAGGGTAGTCTCGGCACCCACCCGGGTTGCCCTGACCAGAAGCCGGCCTGAGGTGTTGATGGTGGCGCCGGTGACCTTGCTTCCGGGACCGACCTCCACGGGTACCGACTCGCCGGTCACCAGTGAGGCGTCCACGGCGGAAGTCCCATCGAGCACCACGCCGTCGGCGGCGATCTTCTCGCCCGGACGGACCACCAGGACATCCCCCACGTGGAGCCGGTCCGCAGAAACCCGGTATTCCGCCCCTTCGCGCAGGATCGTGGCGTCCTTGGCGCCCAGGTTGAGGAGGGCCTTGAGGGCGTCCCCGGCCTTCTGCTTGGCGTTGGCCTCCAGGTAGCGGCCCAACAGCAGGAAGGTGGTGACCACCGCCGCCACCTCAAAGTAGAGGCCTCCGGCGTCCATCCCCTCCATGCCCGGGTGCTCGGTCATCCGCGGATCGGCAACCAACTGCCACGCCGAGAACAGGTAGGCCGCCGTCACGCCGATGGAGACCAGCGTGTCCATGGTGGAGGCAAGGTGCCGGGCATTGACGGCCGCGGCCCGGTGAAACGGCCAGGCAGCCCAGGTGACCACCGGAAGCGCGAGGGCTCCTGCTACCCAGCCCCAATGGGGAAACTGGAACGCGGGCACCATGGATACCAGGAACACGGGAACCGTGAGGATGGCGGCCAGGATCAGGCGGGGCCGGAGCTGCGCGGCCGTGCCGCCGTGTGCCGTGTGGTGGTCAGCGCCGGCCGCCTCCGGTCCGCCGGTGTCCGAGGGTGCCGGCGGGGTGCGCACCGTGGCGGTGTAGCCTGCGGCATTGACGGTGGCCACCAGCTGGTCGTCGGTGATCCCCTCCGGGGCCGTGACATGGGCTGATTCCAGCGGGAGGTTGACCGAGGCCGCCACGCCCGCCAGTTTGCCGAGCTTCTTCTCCACCCGGTTGACGCAGGAAGCGCAGGTCATGCCCTCGATGTCCAGTTCCACCACGCGGGTGCCGGGCGGTTGCAGCAGTTCCTGGTGGCCCATGCCGTCCTCTCAGGGGTTGGTGCGGTGTGCGGGTGGCCTACGCTTCGTTGGCGACAACCAGGTAACCGGCCTCAGCCACGGCTTCGCCGATTTCAGAGGGTGACAATTTGCCCGCTGAGGTGATGGTGACGGTGGAAATGCCGCCGGCGTTGAGGTCCACGTCCACGGCTTCCACTCCGGTGAGGGCTTCGAGCTCCTCACTGACGGCGGAAACGCAGTGGCCGCAGGTCATGCCGGAGACGCTGACTTTCGTGGTGGTGGGGGAGGTGGTGCTCATGGCTGCTCCTTCGTAGCTTCCGGCGGATTGCCGGTGGGGGTAATGGGGTGGGGCGCGGAAAAATTGGATGGTTCTCAGCGGAGCAGGCGGCCGATGGCTTCCGTAGCTTCCTTGACTTTGGCATCGATGGCTTCGGCGCGTGCTTCCGGGTCCGGTTCAGCAGCGGCGCCCACCACACAGTGGCCGATGTGCTCTTCCACCAACCCCAGGCTGACAGCGTGCAGGGCCTTGGTGACGGCGGAAACCTGGGTGAGGATGTCGATGCAGTACTTGTCCTCGTCCACCATCCGCGCGATACCCCGGACCTGGCCCTCAATTCGTTTGAGGCGGCGCAGGTAGGCGTCCTTGTTGGCCGTGTACCCGTGTTCCACTGCGTGCTGCGACTGTTCCGGTGCCCGCTCCTGCGTTGCTTCCGCGGGGGGCGCGGCCATGGCCTCTTCGATGGCGTCCATGGCTCCAACCTATACCCCGTCGGGGTATAGGTGCAAGTACCCCCAGGGGGTATAGAGGGATGGCTCCTGCCGGGGCACAAAAAAGCTCCGGAGTGCGTTATTGGGGGATACGCACTCCGGAGCAGCTCTTGGGCAAACCCGGCATCCACTCTCCGCGGAACCGGCCTGCTTGATTCAGCTTACTGTCTGGTAGGGAACTCCGCCAGCACCCGGAATAACTACTTTCGCTTTATTATTTGGGACCCGGATTTAAGGGGCCCGGCAGCCGGGACAGCCCTGGACATCAGCGGTCCTGGTGCGCCGGCATCCGATACGGAACCACCAGTACCGGAAGGCTCTGATGGTGGCTGAGCCAGGCGCCCACTGATCCGTTCAGTGCCTCCGACAGCCGGTGCGAAAATCCCCGTTCCGAAGTGCCCACCACAATCATGGGCGCATTGGTCTCGGCAGCCAAGCGGGCCAGCGCCCGGGCGGGGTCGCCGGCGAGCGTGCGCAGCGTCCAGTCCACCGTTCCGGTGCCGGCAGGTAACTTTCCAACCGCGGCCATGATGTCCGCCTTCAGCCCGCTGGTCAGTGCGCGGATGTCCTCGTCGTCAGCGTCCGGATGCAGGGAAAGCCGGTGGGCGGACCGTGCAGGGTCCCATTCCACCAGGTAGCTGGCTTCGTCCACGTAGGCGCAGAGCAGTGGCTGGCCCAGCCGGGCCGCCAGGCCGGCAGCCGTATGGAGGACTTCCGGATGCTGCTTCGGCATGATGCCCACCAGCAGCGGGGCGGTACCGCTGAATCGTTCCGATGTCATAGCCCATTGTCCGCCCGGGATGTGGCAGCTGAACAGGTCCCGCCAGCCCTTGTCACGGGACTGCTGGAGAGGCGGTGACCACCACGTTCTTGCCCCACGGATCCTGCGTGTAGCAGCTAATTAGGACCAGCCTGTTGGGGACGATATCCCATATGGGGCTGTCCTTGAGGCCGGCCTTCACGTAGGTGGTCACGCTGTCCACGCGGTAGGGGATGGCTCCGGTGCCGGTCTCCACAGTGAGGCTGTCGCCCACTTTGGCGGCCGAACTCAGGTGGTTGAAGGGGGCATCGGCGCCGTCCCAACTGTGCCCAATGACGTAGGTAGTGTTCGTTGAGGTGCGGCCCGGCGTTCCGAAGGGGGTTAGCCAATAGCCGTCCTTGGTCTCGGGCGGAATGATTGTCCTGCTCGCCTGGGCGGCGGTATCCGGGTCGAGGGAATGGACGGGCACGTCGAAGTCCGCGCCGGGGTAGGTGATACGGACCGGTGCGGACGCCTCGGGGAGGGTGGGCCCCGCGGCCGCCGGGCTCCCGGTTCCCGGCACTGGTGCGGTGTCAGGCTGGGCGGGTGCCGACGTCGGATTTACCGATGCTGATGCGCCGACCGTTGCGGGTGCTGGACTGCGTTCCGGCGAGGCCGCCGCGTTGGCATGAACGACGGCGGGATCCGGGGTTTGTTGAAGTATTGGCGTGCCGAAGGTGATCCCGAGAGCCGCCAGGGCACCGCACAGCAGAATTGCCAGGTCTGTGCGGTTCAAGGATCGCCGCAACGGGCGGCGTTGCTGGGTGGGCATGCCTCTCCTGCCTCGACTGTCGGTGGAAGGAAGGAAGGCGTCCCGCCGGGCACTGGCGGAACGCCTTCCTCGTCTGGGCCGCCGGTGCCCGGCGGCAGGTGGCTCAGCCCGGCTGCTGCGCTTCGGACCGGCGGCGGACCGCGACTGCGGCTCCCGCCGCCACGAGTGCGCCCACGCCGCCCAGCCAGGCCGGAGATGTCGGATCGGAACCCACGGCCGTCTGGGCGTTGTAGCCGACGTTGGTTCCGGTGCTGACCGGCGCGGCAGCAACTGCCCCACCAGCCGGCTGCACCGGCGCAGGCACCTGCTGCACCGGAACCACCGGAGTCACCACAGTGGGCGTCGTGGGCGGAGGAGTCTGTGTTTCCCCGGTGCCGCCGCCGGTGTTGCCTCCGCCGCCGGTATCTCCACCGCCGCCGGTGTTGCCTCCGCCTCCGGTATCTCCACCGCCGCCGGTGTTGCCTCCGCCTCCGGTATCTCCACCGCCGCCGGTGTTGCCTCCGCCTCCGGTATCTCCACCGCCGCCGTTGTTCCCGCCACCGCCACCGCCACCGTTGCCGTTCCCGCCGCCGTTTCCGTGGCCGCCACCGTTGCCGTTGCCGCCACCGTTGTTGCCGTTGCCGCCGCCGTTGCCGTGGTCGCCACCATTGCCGTTGCCGCCACCGTTGCCGTTGCCGCCACCGTTGTTGCCGTTGCCACCGCCGTTGCCGTTGCCGTTGCCGCCGGCGTTGTTGCCGTTCCCGTTCCCGCCAGCGTTGCCGTTCCCACCGCCGTTGTTCCCGTTGCCGTTCCCGCCGCCGTTGTTCCCGCCAGCGTTTCCGTTACCGTTCCCGTATCCGTTGCCGTTCCCGCCGGCGTTGTTACCGTTGCCACCGCCGTTTCCGTGGTCGCCACCGTTGTTCCCGCCGGCGTTGTTGCCGTTCCCGTTCCCGCCGCCGCCGAGCCCGGCGGCCGTGCACGTTCCGTCCCCAACGTTGCAGGTGCTGTTCTTCGTGGAATCTGCGCCGGCCGGAGCCGCGACGACGAGCGCCGCCAGGCCTACGGCGCCGAGGGTTCCTATGGTGCGTTTCATGGTGATCTCCCCATTTTGATTGCGTGAAGCGGACCATGGTGGGGAAAGGCCAGCGGTGGCGCCCGTATGCCCCAGCGGCACGGTCAGCTTGCTTGAGTTTTCAGGCTAGGGGCGGCGAACGGAGAGGTCCTCAGTAGGGTGTACTCGTCTTTCCCGGACTGCAGCCCGACAGGTTACTTGCCGGTACCCGATCTGCGCCCTGAACTACCTGTGCGGGAGGTGGGAGCCTTGTCCCTGGATTCGCCCGCGCCTAACGTTTAATTCAACGAAAGGCGGGTGGATCTGGCATGGAAATTTTCATGTGGTGGCTGGACCTTGACCTGGACAGCAAGGAGTGGCTGCGCGAGAACCTCCGGACGGATGAGCTGCCCCTGCCGGTGCTCCAAGGCATCGCTGAAGCGGGCGGACCGCACCCGGACAATCCTGCGGCAGTGCTGACGGCAGCCGACTGGGACTTCATCGAAACGCAGTCCGAGTTCGTCGACTAGGGGGCGGTGAAGCCAACGCTCCTTTTCCCGTGCGCCAAAAACCGTTGCAGCCTGCACGCGGCGGTGGTTGCATGGTGGGCATGGCAACCGCAGAGAATTTCGTCTTAGCGATCGGGACCAAGAAAGGCCTGTGGCTGGCCACCAGCCAGGACAGGCGCGAATGGTCCTTCACCGGCCCCCACTTCCTCATGGCGGAGATTCCCAGCGTCGGGATCGACACCAGGGGCGGCCGCACGCGGATCATGGTGGGGGTGCGCAGCGAACACTGGGGACCCACCGTGGCCCATTCTGATGACCTGGGCGCAACCTGGTCCGAACCCGAGCAGGGGGCCATCAGGTTCCCGGAGGACACCGGGGCCGCCGTGGAGCGGGTCTGGCAGATCTATCCGGACGCGGAGTCCCGGCCCGGCGTGGTGTGGGCCGGCGCCGAACCCATCTCCGTGTGGAAATCGACGGACGGCGGTGAACACTTCGAACTGAACCGCGGACTCTGGGACCATCCGCACCGCAGCGACTGGGGCGCGGGCTACGGCGGTGCGGCAGCACATTCCATCGTGGTCGATCCCGCCGGGGACACAGTCCACATCGCCATGAGCACGGGTGGCGTTTACCGCTCGCTCGACGGCGGTGCCTCCTGGGAGCCCCGCAACAAGGGGATCTCCGCGTACTTCATGCCGGATCCCAACCCCGAGTTTGGCCAGTGCGTCCACAAGATCGCGGCTGATTCCGCCGTGGAAGGCCGCCTGTACGCCCAAAACCATCACGGCGTGTACCGCACGGACGACAATGCGGACACCTGGACGTCGATCGCCGACGGCCTGCCCGCGGACTTCGGGTTCGTGATGCTGACGCACCCCCGCCGGGAAGGGACTGCGTGGGTGGTTCCGCTGAAGGCCGACGGCGAACGCATCCCCCCGGACGGGGACCTTGCAGTCCACCGGACGGACGACGCGGGAGGCTCGTGGAAGCGGCTCAGCAAGGGCCTGCCGGGCAAGGAGTACAACAGTGTGCTGCGGGATGCCGCGTCGGGGGACACCGCAGAGCCGGCCGGGGTGTATTTCGGCACCCGGGGCGGAACGGTTTATGCCAGCGCGGACGAGGGGGAGACGTTCACAGAGGTGATAGCGCACCTTCCCGACGTCCTGTGTGTCCGGGCGGCAGTGGTGGCCGGTGCCTGACATTACGGTGGTGCTCCCCAGTGTCCTCCAGCCTTTGGCCGGCGGGCAGTCCGTACTGACTGCGCCCGCCGACGGGCCGGTAACTGTGGGGCAGCTCCTTGATTCGGTCACCGCCGGGTTCGCTGTGCTCGCCCGGCGGCTCCGGGATGAAACAGGTGCGCTGCGCCGCTTCGTGAACGTCTATGTGGACGGTGACGAGGTCCGTCGCCTGCAGGGGCTGGATACCGAGGTGTCTCCGGGCCAGGAAGTGCTGGTGATCCAGTCGGTGGCCGGCGGCTGACGGGTTTCCCGCCGCGGCTTCGGGCAGTCCTTACTGACTGCGCCCGAGGCCGCGGACCGAGGTGCCGCCGTCGTGCGTGTGCAAAGGGTCAGGCAACGCGCCAGACCGTGCACTCGTCCGTATTGATGGCTTTACGGAGGCCCGTGATCCGGTCCATGATCCAGACGACGCCGATTCCCGGCGCTGTTTCCTGGACGCTGCCGCGGCGGATCACCACATCGTCGTAGGAGGGCCCCACGGACAGCCGGGCTTCGATTTCGTCGCCGCGGTGGAGCTGGTCCAGGGTGCGGACTCTGGTTACATGGGTGGTCGCCTTCTTCAACATCGGGGCCTCCTGGCTGGAGCTGGTGCCGGCTCTTGCCTGCATTCACCAGTGTGGGCTGCGAATGTTGCGTGCCCGTTTCCCCGCGGTTAGCTGCCGGTTAGTTCTTCGCGCCGGACCTGTAAATGTCCGGGCCGCGCCTATGGTGGTGCCATGGAGACTCTGCAGGGGATCTGGGCCGCGGTGCTCGGGGCGGCGTCGCTGGCGCCCCTGGCGACGTTCGGCGTCGTCCTCGTTGCCTACCTGGCATACCGGCAGCGGGACCGGGCGGACCGGCGGGACCAGTGGTGGAAGCGGGCGCAGTGGGCCATTGATGCCGCGCTGGACGGCGGTGACCCGCAGCGCCGGCTCGCGGGCCTGAAGGTGCTGGTCCAGCTCATCGGCAGCGACCTGGCCACGGCCGAGGACGCGGACCTGATGAGCGCACTGGCCGTGGGGATCCGGGATGAGGAGGGCAGCAGCCGGCGCGGGGCCGCCGTTCCGCTGCCAATCCAGGGGCAGATCGTGGCTGAGGCGGACCGGCTGGTCAGGGCCGCCGGGGCCAAGGCGCGCCCCTAGCCCCGAACCGTTAGGCCGCTTCGCGGTTGCGGTAGATCGCCAGGAACGTCGAAATCCTGCGGACCGCCTCCTCGATGTCCAGGACGGACGGGAGGATCACGAACCGGAAGTGGTCCGGAGTGGGCCAGTTGAAGGCCGTGCCGTGCGACACCAGGATCTTCTGGTCTTTGAGCAGGTCGATGACGAACTGTTCGTCGCTGGCGATCGGGTACAGCTCCGGGTCCAGGCGCGGGAACAGGTACATGGCCCCCGCCGCGGGAACACAGGTGATGCCCGGGATGGCGGTCAGGAGTTTGTAGGCGAGGTCGCGCTGTTCGCGGAGCCGCCCGCCCGGCTGCACCAGGGCTTCGATGCTTTGGTAGCCGCCCAGACAGGTCTGGATGGCGTGCTGCGCGGGGACGTTGGGGCACAGGCGCAGGGATGCGAGCAGTTCCAGGCCTTCCCGGTAGGCGGCGGTGGCGGCGAGGGGGCCGGTGACAGCCACCCAGCCGGCCCGGTAGCCGGGCATCCGGTAAGCCTTGGAGAGCCCGCTGAACGTCAGGCAGCAGACGTCCTCGGCCACGGCCGCTGTGTGGATGTGCACGGCATCCCCGTAGAGGACCTTCTCGTAGATTTCGTCGGAGAACAGGACCAGGTTGTGCTTGCGGGCAAGGTCGGCGAACTGCTCCAGGATGCGGCGCGGGTAGACGGCGCCCGTGGGGTTGTTCGGGTTGATGATCACGATGCCCTTGGTGCGGCTGGTGATCCGCGCCTCCACGTCGGCCATGTTGGGCCACCAGTTGTCGGCCTCGTCGCAGAGGTAGTGGACCGGCGTGCCGCCGGTCAGCGTTACGGCGGCGGTCCACAGCGGGTAGTCCGGCGCGGGCACCAGTATCTCGTCGCCGTTCTCCATGAACGCCTGCAAACACATGGAAATCAGTTCGCTGACGCCGTTGCCGATGAAGATGTCCTCCACGCCGATGTTCATCAGCCCGCGTGTTTGGTAGTACTGCGAGATCGCTGTCCGGGCGGAGAAAATGCCCTTCGAATCGCTGTACCCCTGGGCGCCCCGCAGGTGGTGGATCATGTCCACCACCACGGACTCGGGAGTTTCCAGGCCGAACGGGGCGGTGTCGCCCAGGTTCATCTTCAGGATCCGGTGCCCCTCGGCCTCCATGTTCTTGGCTGCCTGGAGGATGGGTCCGCGGAGTTCATAACGGACGTTCTGGAGTTTGCTGGAGTGTTGCATGGCGCGCATGGTTGATTTTTTCACAAAGCACGACGCCGGGCGGCCGGTATGACGGCAGCCTTCGGTTACGTCGGAGCGCCGGAGGGCCCCGGACCTGCCGTGGCTGGCCGGCGGGCGCGCAGGAGAAGTCCCAGGCCGCCGTCGAACGTGGTGGTGTGGAACCCCGCCCCGCGGGCCACTTCGGCGAAACCCCACGTACTGTGCAGGTTGATCGACGCGGTGTTTCCGGCGTTGACCACGTACCAGGCATCCGGGGTACGGGCCCAGATCCAGTGCAGGCGCGCCGAGGTCAGGGCGGCTCCGATGCCCTGCCGGCGCCGGGAGGGCAGGACGGTTACGCCGCCCAGGTAATGGCCGGCAGGTGCGGGGCCGTCCGGATAGTCCCAGTAGTGGGTCTTGCCCCAGCCGACCACCCTGCCCCCGGATTCCGCGACCAGGACGAGCCGGTCCGGGTCTGCCAGCGCAGCGGCAAGGGCCACCGCCGCCGAAGGGTTCCGGCCGCTTTGCCGGTGAACGTCGAGGATGCCGGGCAGGTCCCGCTCCTCCGCTGGCCGCACCGTAACCATCGTTAACGTCTACCCTTCCGGGCGGCCCAGTGTCGAGGACATTGCTGCGCGATGCACACCATCGCGTACTTGACCGATAAGTTGGGTACTTGTCATACCGCTGGGACTGCGGAGTGCAGGAACGCGGGACGGGAAAGGAAGTACCCCTATGGGCGGCGTGCTGGTGGGGCTGGCGGTGATCGGCGTCGTGATCGCTGTGGGTTATGTTGCCGCGCGGTGCGGACTGGGCGATGAACACACGGTCTCCGCACTGACCAAAATTGCCTTCTTCATCACCAACCCGGTGCTTCTCTTTACCGTGGTCCTGAAATCCGACATCTCGGTGGTGTTCTCCGCCTACGTCCCGCTGGCCCTGCTCACCGCCGTGATCACCGCACTGCTGTACGTCACGGCCAGCCGCATCTGGTTCCGCCGGCCCATGGCGGACACGGCCGTGGGAGCCATGGCCAGCTCCTACGTCAACGCCAACAACATCGGCATCCCCATCACTCTTTACGCACTGGGCGACGCCACGCCGGTGGCTCCGGTGCTGCTGGTCCAGCTGCTCCTGCTGGCACCCCTGGTCCTGACTGTCCTGGACCTTTCGGCCGCGGGCAGGTTTTCTCCGCGGCTCATGATCACGCAGCCGTTCCGGAACCCGATGATCATCGCCACCCTCCTCGGAGCCGTCCTGGCAGCCTTCCACGTCAAGCTGCCCGAACCGGTTCTGGCGCCCCTGACCCTCCTGGGGGGTGCGGCCGTCCCGGTGGTGCTGTTGGCCTTCGGAATGTCCCTGCGCGGCACCCGGATGCTCCGCAGCGGCGGGCACACGGCCGAAATCCTCACCGCCACCGCGCTGAAGTCCGCGGTCATGCCCGGGGTGGCCTACGTCGTCGGCCGTTTCCTCTTCAACCTGGAGCCGCACATGCTCCTTGGCGTGGTGCTCATGGCCGCCCTGCCTCCCGCCCAGAACGTCTTCCTCTTCGCCAGCAGATACGGCCGGGGCATGGCGGTGGCGCGGGAGACCATCCTGATCTCGACGGCGGCAGCCGCCCCGGTGCTGGTCCTGATCGTCTGGCTCCTGGCAGGCTGAGCCCCGGCGAACTCCGCCGAACTCCGGCGAAGGCCGGGACGCGCCGCACGTCCCGGGGGTACCGTCCGCAGCACCTGCCGGGCAAGAATGGGCACATGGAACTTCCCGTGATGCCGCCCGTCCCGCCCATGCTCGCCAAATCCGTCAGCGGCATCGACGGCATCCCCAAAGGCAGCGACCTCAGCTACGAACCGAAATGGGACGGCTTCCGGTCCATCATTTTCCGCGACGGCGATGATCTGGAGATCGGCAGCCGCAACGAGAAACCGATGACCCGCTACTTCCCTGAACTGGTGGTCGCGCTGAAGGACAACCTCCCGGAGCGCTGCGTGGTGGACGGCGAGATCATCCTGATCGGTGCCTCCGGGGACCGGCTCGATTTCGACACCCTCCAGCAGCGCATCCACCCCGCCGCCAGCCGCGTCAAACTCCTGTCCGAGCAGACCCCGGCCTCGTTCGTGGCCTTCGACCTGCTGGCCCTGGGCGATGACGACTACACCGGCAGGCCCTTCGCCGAACGCCGGGCGGCGCTGGAAAAGGCGCTTGCCGCCAGCGAGGCCCCGGTACACCTCACCGCCGCCACCACGGACAAGGACACGGCAGGCCAGTGGTTCGAGCAGTTCGAGGGCGCAGGGCTGGACGGCCTGGTGGCCAAGCGCCTGGACGGCCCGTACGAACCGGACAAACGGACCATGTTCAAGATCAAGCACGAGCGGA
Source organism: Pseudarthrobacter chlorophenolicus A6 (assembly GCF_000022025.1). Classification (GTDB taxonomy): domain Bacteria; phylum Actinomycetota; class Actinomycetes; order Actinomycetales; family Micrococcaceae; genus Arthrobacter; species Arthrobacter chlorophenolicus. The sequence goes on along the minus strand of NC_011886.1, from coordinate 4,303,985 downwards.
CCGCCGACTGCGTGGTGGCCGGCTACCGCCTGCACAAGAGCGGGCCGGACGTCATCGGGTCGCTGCTCCTGGGCCTCTACAAGGACGACGGCGGCCTGGCCAGCGTGGGCGTCATTGGCGCCTTCCCGATGAAGCGCCGGCAGGAGCTTTTCCAGGAACTGCAGCCGCTGGTGACCGATTTCGACAACCACCCCTGGGCCTGGGCAAAGCAGGAGGAAGGGGAACGGACGCCCCGCAACGCCGAGGGCAGCCGCTGGAGCGCCGGCAAAGACCTGTCTTTCGTGCCGCTCCGGCCTGAGCTGGTGGTGGAAGTCCGCTACGACCACATGGAGGGGGAGCGGTTCCGCCACACCGCCCAGTTCAACAGGTGGCGGCCGGACCGGGACCCGGAGTCGTGCACGTACGCCCAGCTGGAGGAACCGGTGAACTTCGACCTCGCATCGGTGCTGGAGACCGGGAGGGCGTAACCCCGCCCGGCACCCGCTGCCGTGAGGCACCCGCGGCCGGTCCGCCGTCGTACGTTCCTTCCCGGTTGCCGGCGCCCCCGCCCTGCCGGCGGCAGCAAAAAGCCCGCCACCTCCTGGATTCGCTGGAGGTGGCGGGCCTTTGCCCGGTCAGTAACCGGGAAGGAACGTACGCGCTGGACGGCTACTTGAGGCCGAGCTGCTTGGTGGGAATCTTGTAGGACTCCTTGGCCGTCAGTGCCGAGATGGCGGCGATGCCGGCGATGACCGCTGTGAAGATGCTGATCTGCACCCAGCCGCCCGGCTTGATGCCACCCATCGCGGCCACGATTGCCGGAGCGAAGCCTGCCATCAGGAAGCCCAGCTGGGTGCCGATGGCCAGGCCGGAGAAGCGGACCTTCGTGCTGAACATCTCGGCGTAGAAAGACGGCCAGACGGCGTTGGCGGCGGCGTAGCCACAGGAGAACATGCCGATCGCGGCCAGGAACATCAGCGGCACGCTGCCCGATTCGAGGCTCAGCAGGAACAGCGGGGTCAGTGCTGCGCTGGACAGGGCGCCGTAGATGTAGACGGGTTTGCGGCCGATCTTGTCCGCCAGCATGCCGAACAGCGGCTGGGTGCCCAGGGCCACCAGGTTGGCGCCCACGACGAGCCACAGCGTGGTGGTGCCGTCAACGCCGGCCACGGTCTTGGCGTAGCTGATGGCGAGGGTGCCGAACACGGTGGACACGGCGGCGATGAAGGCGCAGCAGATCACGCGGAGCACATCGCGCCAGTGGCCCTTGAGCAGGTCCGCGACGGGAAGCTTGGAGATCTGGGCGGACTTCTGGGCTTCCTCGAAGGCGGGCGGTTCATGCAGGGTGCGGCGGATGAAGAACGCGACAATAACCACCACGGCGCTGAGCCAGAACGGAATCCGCCAGCCGATGCCGAACTTGATCTCATCCGGGAGGGCGAGGACGGGGATGAATACCAGGGCTGCGAGGATCTGGCCGCCCTGCGTGCCGGTCAGTGTCCAGGACGTGAAGAAGGAGCGGTGGTTGTCCGGGGCGTGTTCCAGGGTCATGGAGGAGGCGCCGGCCTGCTCGCCCGCTGCGGAGAGGCCCTGGCAGAGGCGGGCCAGCACCAGGAGTGCAGGAGCCCACCAGCCCACGGTGTTGAAGTCCGGCAGGCAGCCGATGAGGAAGGTGGAGGCACCCATCAGGATGAGGGTGAACATGAGGACTTTCCGCCGGCCCACCCGGTCGCCGAAGTGGCCGAGGATGACGGCGCCCACCGGCCGCGCAACGTATGCGAAGCCGAAGGTGGCAAAGGACATGATGGCTGCATTGGCGTCTGCGCTGGGGAAGAAGACGGTGGGGAAGATCAGTGCGGCTGCCGAGCCGAAGATGAAGAAGTCATAGTATTCGACGGCGCTGCCCAGGAAGCTGGCGAGTGCCGCTTTCTTGGGGGTTCCGGAATGCGTGGCGGTGCCCGCTCCGGCGGAAGGAAGTGTCTGGCTCATGGAGTTCCTTTGTGTGACGGCATTGTCGCGGATGGTTCAGGAGTCGCAGCCGCCGCGGCCTGGGTGCGGGCGGGGCGCGATGCGGCTGGAGTCCTCTCAAGACCCGAGCGAGTAGCCACATGGTGAGAGCTACTTGTGCGATACAGCAATGATGGCTGTGAGGGCTGTCACTTGTCAAGAAAATAATCACTATCTAGAAATAGCTCTCACATTGTGGCAACATCGAAGCATGAGTGTGAATCAAGCCACAATGGCCGATGGTGTCCAGGATGATGCGGCGCGCGAGAAGAGCCCTGCTGGCGGCCCCGGAGTGCAGGGGGACTCCCCGGATGCGGCCAGGGGTGCGGGCGGGAAGGGCGCCGAACGGACCGACATGGTGGGGAAGGCCCTTGGCCTGCTGGTGCTCCTGGGTGATGAGCCGCGCGGCGCGAGTGCGGCCGAGATCTCCCGCCGCGCCGAGCTGCCCTTCAGCACCACCTACCGCCTCCTCGGCTCCCTCGCCCGCGACGGATTCGTGGACTACGAGCCGGATGGCCGGCGCTACCACTTGGGCCTGCGGATTTTCCAGCTGGGCCAGCGCGTTTCCAACCATCACGGTTTTGCCGGAGCTGCCATGCCGGTCCTTCGACGGGTGACCGAGCAGACCGGTGAGGCCACCATCCTCAGCGTGCGGGACGGGCACCACCACCTGACGGTCAACAAGGTGGACGGCCCGCAGATGTTCAGGGTGACCAGCGATCCCGGCCACCTGGGCTCGCTGTCCGCCACCGCCGTCGGCAAGGCCCTGGTGGCCTTCGCCGAGGACGCCGAACGCGAAAAGCTCCTCGCCGAGCTGCCGCTTGAGCCACTCACGGAAAAGTCCATCACGGACCGTGACGCCTTCCGCCGGGAGATCGACCAGGTGCGCCGGCAGGGATACGCCGTGATGGATGAGGAAAACGAGATCGGCATGCGCGCCGTTGCGGTCCCGCTGCTCAACAGCCAGGGGCACGCGTTCGCGTCGCTGGCGACGGCGGCCCCGGTCTTCCGCATGACCCTTGACCAGCTGAAGGCGCACGTAGCTCTCCTGCAGGATGCTGCGGCTGAGCTGGCCGCGCGGCTTCCGCAGCGGTAGCTGCCACCTTCGATATTCCACCAATGTTCGCTAGTCGAACACTAGTGCGCAGAATGAACAATTGCTGTACTGTAATCCCTGTCACCGGCTTGCCGCCCCGCGGCCCGGTGCCGTTACCAAAGGAGCTGCACGGATGAGCCAACGAACTGAGTCCTACCTGGTAGGACTGGTCGGAGATGGCGTGACGCCATCGCTCACCCCGCCCATGCACGAACGTGAAGGCGACGTGCAGGGACTGCGTTACCTGTACCGTCCCATCGACCTCCTCGAACTTGGCCTGGCGGGTGACTCCGTGGGTGAGGTCCTCCGCAGTGCCCGCACGCTGGGCTTCAACGGGCTGAACATCACGCATCCGTGCAAGCAGCTGGTGCTGCAGCACCTGGATGAGGTGAGCCCTGACGCCCGCCGGCTCGGCGCGGTCAACACCGTGGTCATCCGCGACGGCCGCTTCATTGGCCACAACACCGACTTCTCCGGATTCGCCGCCGCCCTCGCATCAGGGCTCCCCGGCGCCCGGCTGGACCGCGTGGTGCAGCTCGGCGCAGGAGGTGCCGGGTCCGCCGTCGCCTACGCCCTGCTCAGCGCGGGAGCGAAAACCCTCGACCTGGTGGACATGGACGCCGAACGCGCCGCCGCCCGCGCAGAAGAGCTGTCCGGCTTCTTCCCGGACAGCACCGTCACGGCCCGGACCACGGCGGATTTGCCCCAGCTCATGCCGCTGGCCGACGGCCTGGTGCACTGCACCCCGGTGGGCATGGCCGCGCACCCCGGCGTTCCGCTGGACCTGGAACTGCTGGAATCCCGGCACTGGGTGGCCGATATCGTCTACCGGCCCATCGACACCGAACTGGTGCAAGGTGCCCGTGCCAAGGGCTGCGATGTCCTGGACGGCGGCCGCATGGCGGTGGGCCAGGCTGCCGACGCCTTCCGGATCTTCACCGGCCTCGACGCCGACCCGGAACGGATGCGCTCGCATTTCCTTGAGCTTGTGGCAGCCGAGGAGGTGGCCGCCTGATGCGTACCGGTATCGCCACCGTCTGCCTGTCCGGCACCCTCAAGGAAAAGATGCAGGCCTGCGCCATCGCCGGGTTCGACGGCATCGAAATCTTCGAGCAGGACCTGGTCACCTCGCCGCTCAGCCCCGAAAGCGTGCGGACAATGGCCGCGGACCTCGGGCTGGGCCTGGACCTCTACCAGCCGTTCCGGGACTTCGACGGCGTCACCCCGGACCTGCTCAAGGCCAACCTCCGGCGCGCCGAGGCTAAGTTCAAGCTCATGTCCCGCCTGGGCATGGACACCATCCTGGTGTGCTCCAACGTTGCCACGGCAACCATCGATGACGACGCCGTCCGGGCCGAACAGCTCGCCCAGCTGGCCAACCTGGCGGGGGACCACGGCATCAAGGTGGCGTACGAGGCGCTGGCCTGGGGCAAATACGTCAACGACTACGAGCACGCCTACCGCCTGGTGGAGATGGTGGACCACCCCAACCTGGGAACCTGCCTGGACTCCTTCCACATCCTGTCCCGCGACTGGGACACCGCGCCGATCGAGGGCATCAACCCGGAGAAGATCTTCTTCGTCCAGGTGGCCGACGCCCCGAAGCTTTCCATGGACGTCCTGTCCTGGAGCCGCCACTACCGGGTCTTTCCTGGTGAGGGGCAGTTCGAGCTCGCCAAGTTCATGGGCCACGTGGTCCGGGCCGGCTACACCGGTCCGGTCTCGCTGGAGGTCTTCAACGACGTCTTCCGGCAGTCCGATGTGGAGCGCACGGCTGTTGACGCCATGCGTTCGCTCATCTGGCTGGAGGAACAGAGCGCCAAGTGGCTCGCGGACAACGCCGGGAACGGGGCTGACGGTGCGGCTGCAGGCGGTGCCGGGCTCCGGCGTCGTTATCCCATGGAACTGGCCACGCTCCCCAAGGTGAACGAACCCGCGGGCTTCAACTTCGCCGAGGTGAAGGCGGACAATACCGCGCAGCTGGAAAAGCTTCTGGGCCAGCTCGGTTTCGGGTTCGAGGGCCGGCACCGCACCAAGGATGTCCAGCTGTGGACCATGGGGCAGGCGAGGGTGATCATCAACGAACAAGCGGCATCGCACGCCGAGCCCTCCATCGCAGCCCTGGGGTTCGACGTCGATTCCCCCGTGATTGCCTCAGCCCGGGCCCAGCAGCTCAAGGCGCCGGTGGTGGCCCGCAAGGTCCAGGCGGACGAGGAAGTCTTCCAGGGCATCTCCGCCCCCGACTCCACCGAGATCTTCCTCTGCCAGGGCAGCCCGGACGGCACCGCAGCCTGGACGCACGAATTCGGTGAGGGGCTCGAGCACGCCCGGTCCGCGCAGAATGCGGTAATCGACCATGTGAACCTGGCCCAGCCGTGGCAGCACTTCGATGAGGCCGTGCTTTTCTACACCAGCGCCCTCGCCCTGGAACCGCAGCCGTTCGCCGAAGTCCCCAGCCCCAGCGGCCTGGTCCGCTCCCAGGTGATGGAAACCGCCGACGGCGCTGTGCGGCTGGTTCTGAACCTCGCCCCGGTGCAGCAGGCCAACGGCCCGAAGACCTACCAGGAGCACATCGCCTTCGCCGTGGACGATCTCGTGGCGACGGCACGGGCAGCCCGGGACCGTGGCCTCGACTTCCTGCAGATCCCGGCCAACTACTACGAGGACCTGGACGCCCGGTTCGATCTGGCCCCGGACTTCCTGGCCACCCTCCGGGAGCTGAACCTCCTGTATGACCGGGACGGGGACGGCGAGTTCCTGCACTTCTACACAGCCACCGTGGGCAGCGTGTTCTTCGAAATGGTGGAACGCCGCGGAGGCTACAGCGGCTACGGCGCCCCGAACGCCCCGGTCCGCCACGCCGTCCAGTACGACTCACTGCACCGCTGACATCCGCCCAACGCACCAGAGAACACCCCCCAGAAAGGAGCCGGACGTGCCGGAAGAGACCAACGCCCAGCCTGAATCGGACGAGTCCGTACCGCCCGCCGAGCCCAAGGCGGCGCACCTGCCGCTGGACAAGGCCATCGAGACCCAGGCTGACCTCAGTGCCGAGATCAACTCCATCGGCGAGGCCTACCGTCGCGCACTCAAGGACGGCGCGCAGCCGGAAACCCAGCCCCGCCTGGACTACCCGCCGTACCGGAGCAGCATTCTGCGCCACCCCACTAAGAGCCTGCACCACACGGACCCGGAAACCATCGAGCTGTACTCCCCGGCGTTCGGGCACCAGGACGTGCACGCGCTGGAATCGGACCTGACCATCCAGCACAACGGCGAACCGCAAGGTGAGCGGATCATCGTGGCCGGCCGCGTGCTGGACGGCGACGGCCGCCCGGTGGCCGGGCAGCTCGTGGAAATCTGGCAGGCCAACGCCTCCGGCCGCTACATCCACAAGCGCGACCAGCACCCGGCGCCCATCGACCCCAACTTCACGGGCATAGGCCGCTGCATTACCGGCCCGGACGGGTCCTACCGGTTCACCACCATCAAGCCCGGCGCCTACCCCTGGAAGAACCACCTGAACGCCTGGCGCCCGGCACACATCCACTTCTCCCTGTTCGGCACCGAGTTCACGCAGCGCATCATCACCCAGATGTACTTCCCCGGAGACCAGCTCTTCCCGCTGGACCCCATCTACCAGACCATCGTGGACCAGGACGCCCGCGACCGACTGGTGGCCAGCTACGACCACAGCCTCACCGAACCCGAGTGGGCCCTGGGCTACAACTGGGACATCGTCCTGACAGGGGCGAAACGGACCTGGACCGAAAACGAGGCACTGGGTGCCGCCGGCGACGACGACAACGAATAGGCAGAGGACCACGCACATGAGCAACTCCACCAAACTCGTTCCCACCCCCGGCCAGACGGTGGGCCCGTTCTACGGCTACGCGCTCCCGTACGAGAAGGACAACGAGCTGCTGGCCCCCGGTTCACCCGGATCCATCCGCCTGCAGGGCACGGTGTACGACGGCGCCGGCCAGGCCATCCCTGACGCCATCCTGGAAATCTGGCAGCCTGACTCCGAAGGCAACGTGGTGCAGCGAACCGGCTCGCTGGTCCGTGACGGCTACACCTTCACCGGCTGGGGCCGCGGCGCCGTGGGCAACTCCGGTGTCTACACCTTCACCACCGTGAACCCCGGCCCCACCAAGCCCGTTCCTGGAAAAGCAGCGGCTGCGCCCTTTATCTCCGTGGCCATTTTTGCCCGCGGCCTCACCAACCGGCTGTTCACCCGCATCTACCTCCCGGACAACGAAGAAGCCCTGGCCAACGATCCCCTGCTGTCCTCGTTGGATCCGGAGCGGCGCAAGACGCTGATCGCCCGCCGCGACGCCGACGGCGGACTCACCTTCGACATCCGCCTCCAGGGTGAGGGCGAGACTGTCTTCCTGGACTTCCAGTGACGCACGCCGCCGCCCCGGGAGACGTGCGTGCCTTCGCCGAAGAGGCCGACGCCGGCCTGCTCACCCCCGTCTCGGCGTCGCCGCTGGTGGCAGCGCTGACGGGGGACCGTGCCGTGCTGGCGGCCATCCTCGCCGTCGAATCGGGCTGGGCTGCCGTGCTGGAACACGCGGGCCTGGCACCTGCCGGGGCCGCCGCCGTCGTGGCTTCCGCTGCCGAGGCCGGCCGCTACGACGTGGCGGACATCGCCCGGCGCGCCCAGGGCGGCGGCAACCCGGTCATCCCGCTGCTGGCCGACCTCCGGAAAAACGTGGCAGCGCTGGACACCGCGGGTATCGGTGCCGGAAAAGCCATCCACACGTCGCTGACCAGCCAGGACGTGCTGGATACGGCCCTGATGCTGCTGGCCAGGAACACGGTCCACGCGGTGCTGGCGGACGTGAAAGGCGCCACGACGGCGCTCGCGCACCTTGCCGGACAACATGCGGACACGCTGTGCGTGGGCAGGAGCCTGACGCAGCATTCGCTTCCCTTCACGTTCGGGCTGCGGGCTGCGCAGTGGTTCCAGGGCCTGGCCGCCGGCGGCCGGCAGCTGGAGGCCCTGGAGTTCCCCGTTCAGTTCGGCGGTGCGGCCGGAACCCTTGCCGCAGGAACCGCGCTGACGGAAGGCACCCCTGCCACGCCGTTCACCCTCGCCGATGCCCTGGCAGCCCAGCTGGGCCTGGCCCCGGCCGCGGCTCCGTGGCACACCAACCGCCTGGCCATCACCTCCCTGGGCCACGCGCTGGCTTCCGTACTGGACGCGTCCGGCAAGATGGCCGCCGACGTCCTGTTCCTCAGCCGCCCCGAGGTGGCCGAGCTCGCCGAGCCGCGTGCCGCCGGCCGGGGGGTGTCCTCGGCGATGCCGCAGAAGCAGAACCCGGTGCTGTCCGTCCTGGTCCGCAGCGCCGCACTGCAGGCCCCGGGCCTCGCCGCGCAGCTGCACCTTGCTGCGGCCAACTTCAATGACGAGCGGCCCGATGGCGCCTGGCACACCGAATGGCCTGCACTCCGGCAGCTTCTGGCACTGGCCCTCGGCGCGGCGGGCCACCTCCGCGAGCTCGCCGAAGGGCTGCGGGTATTCCCCGACGCCATGCGCCGGAACCTTGACCTCTCCGGCCCGCTGCTGCTGGCCGAAGGGGTGGGCGCCGCGGTGGCCCCCCTGCTCGATGAGAAGGACGGCCGCAACGGTAAGCAGCAGCTGCAGGACGTGGTGGACCGGACCCTCCAAGTGCCGCCGGCCGAGCAGCCAGCCACCTACCGCAAGCTGTTCCGTGAGGCCGTCCCGGCCGCCGTCGTTCCTGATGCACGCCTCGAGGAACTCCTGGATCCTGCCGGCTACCTCGGCCAGGCTGCAGAAATCTCCGGCCGCATCTTGGCGGCTTTTCCAGAATTTGCTACCCCCACCGACGCGAATGGAGCTTCCCGTGGCTAAGCCGGCACTGAAGGCAGCGCTGCTGTCCCCCCAACGAGACCTGGGCGAAAAACCCCTCCTGCTGGTGGGCCCGTCCCTGGGAACCTCCTCCATCCTGTGGAACAGGGCCGCGTCCCTGCTCGGCGGTGACTATGACGTGGTGGCCTGGGACCTGCCCGGCCACGGTGTCTCACCGGCGGCCACTGAAGCGTTCGACGTCGCTGCCCTCGCGGACGCCGTGGTGGACCTGGTGGACTCCATTGCCCCCGGCGAGAACTTCCACTACGCGGGCGTCTCCCTGGGCGGGGCGGTGGGCCTGCAGCTGGGCATCAAGCACGGTGCACGGCTGAAAAGCCTGTCCGTGCAGAACAGCGGTGCCAAGATCGGGACGCCCGAAGGCTGGCTGGAACGTGCCGAAACCGTCCGGACCCAGGGCACCCCGGTGATGATCCAGGGTTCCGCCGAGCGCTGGTTCGCCCCCGGATTCATGGACAGCCAGCCGGAACTGAGCAGCCGCCTCCTGCACGCCCTGCGCGACGCCGACCGCTTCAGCTACGCATTCTGCTGCGAAGCGCTGGCGGCGTTCGACGTTCGGGCCGAACTCGGCAGCATCCGCGTCCCAACGCAGGTGATCGCCGGCGCGGTTGACGGCGTCGCCACGCCTGCGATGGCCGACGAAGTCGCCACGGGAATCACGGGCGGTGGCGGCACCGCCACCGCCGTCACCCTCGAAGGCGTCGCGCACCTGGCGCCCGCCGAAGCCCCCGCCCACGTGGCCGAGCTGATGCGCGGTCTGATCAGCTGGGCCGAATCACAGGTGGCGGCCAAGTGAGCGGCCCTGATCCGGCGCGCAACGGCGTGGTCCAGCCCGGCGCCACCAGCCAGGACATTTACGACGGCGGCATGGCCGTCCGGCGCGAAGTCCTCAGCGACGAACACGTGGAACGGGCCAACGCCAACAAGGACGAATTCACCGACGATTTCCAGGACATGATCACCCGCATCGCGTGGGGCGGGATCTGGACGCGCCCCGGCCTGACCCGGCAGATGCGCTCCGCCGTCACCATCACCGCCATGGTGGCCCACGGCCACTGGGAGGAACTCGCGATGCACATCCGGGCGGCCCTCCGGAACGGCCTCAGTCGGGACGAAATCAAGGAAATCCTGCTGCAGACGGCCATCTACTGCGGCGTCCCCTCCGCCAACACGGCCTTCAAGACCGCCCAGCAGGTTTTCCATGAAATGGACAACGCCGGAATGGACAACACCGCAAGGGACAACGCTGCAATGGACAACACCCACTCCGACGACTGACCCAAGCCGACGGACTGACCCCCGCCCCACCCCGCCCACCCAACTAGGTAGCAGCAGATGTCGTTATGAGGCCCCAAAACGACATCAATTGCTACCCAGTTGGGGCAGCACAGACAAAGATGCAGAGGAACCATGAATCAGGCTTTTGTGTACGACGCCGTGCGCACCCCTTTCGGCAAGTTCGGCTCCGGCCTCGCTGCGGTCCGTCCGGATGATTTGGCCGCGCACGTGATCAAGGAATCCGTAAAGCGGGCGCCTTCGCTTGATGTCGAGCGGATCGACGAGGTGGTGTTCGGCAACGCCAACGGCGCCGGCGAGGAAAACCGCAACATCGCCCGGATGGGCACGCTGCTGGCCGGGCTCCCGGTATCGATCCCCGGGACCACGGTGAACCGGCTCTGCGGCTCGTCCCTGGACGCGGCGATCATAGCCTCCCGGCAGATCAACGCCGGTGACGCGGATTTGATGCTGGTGGGCGGCGCGGAATCAATGTCCCGTGCCCCGTGGGTTTTGCCCAAGACGGAGAAGCCCTACCCGGCCGGGGACATGACCCTGGCCTCCACCACCCTGGGCTGGCGCCTGGTGAACAAGGCCATGCCGAAGGAATGGACGATTTCTTTGGGCGAGGCCACCGAGCGGCTCCGCGAGAAGTACGGTGTGAGCCGGGAGGCGCAGGACGAGTTCGCCGCCGCTTCGCACAACCTGTCGGCCGCCGCCTGGGACGAGGGCTTCTACGACACCCTCGTCGCCCCGGTGCCGGGCACGAATTTGGTCCGGGATGAGGGCATCCGCTCCGGGTCAACGGCTGAGAAGCTTGCCGGCCTTAAGACCGTGTTCCGGGCAGAGGGTTCAGGTCCCGAGGGCGGCACGGTCACGGCCGGTAACGCGTCTCCATTGTCCGACGGCGCCTCCGCGGCCTGGATCGGCAGCGAAGCCGCCGCCGGGCTGCTGGGGCTGGATCCGCTGGCCCGTATCGCCGGACGTGGCGCGCACGGCAATGATCCGCAGTTCTTTGGCTACGCCCCGGTGGAGGCGGCGAACAAGGCCCTCGCGAAGGCGGGCATCGGCTGGGACCAGGTGGGCGCCGTCGAACTTAACGAAGCGTTCGCCGCGCAGTCCCTGGCCTGCATCAACGCCTGGGACATCGACCCGTCGATGGTGAACCGGCACGGCGGGGCTATCGCGATGGGCCACCCGCTCGGCGCGTCCGGTACCCGTATCCTGGGCACCCTGGCCCGGTCTCTGCAGGCCTCGGGTGAGCGCTGGGGTGTTGCCGCGATCTGCATCGGCGTGGGCCAGGGCCTTGCCGTTGTCCTCGAAAACGTGACTGCTTCAAACGGAAGGGCATAAGCCATGCTGAACTTTGTTGATTCGGTACAGGAGGCCGTGGCCGGTATCAAGGACGGCTCCACCGTGATGATTGGCGGCTTCGGCAACGCCGGGCAGCCGTTCGAACTGATCGATGCCCTGCTCGAGTGCGGCGCCACGGACCTGACCGTGGTGAACAACAACGCCGGACAGGGCGACCAGGGACTCGCTTTGTTGATCAAGGAAGGCCGGGTCAAGAAAATGATCTGCTCGTTCCCGCGGCAGTCCGATTCCTGGCACTTCGACGCCAAGTACAAGGCCGGGCAGATCGAACTCGAGCTGGTGCCGCAGGGCAACCTGGCTGAGCGGATCCGGGCCGCGGGGGCCGGGATCGGCGGGTTCTTCACCCCCACCGGGTACGGCACCATGCTGGCCGAGGGCAAGGAAACCCGGATCATCGATGGCCGCGGGCAGGTCTTCGAAACACCGATCCACGCCGACGTCGCCCTGGTCAAGGCCCTGAAGGCGGACGGGAAGGGCAACCTGGTGTATCGCAAGACCGCCCGGAACTTCGGCCCGATCATGGCCGCGGCCGCGAAGCACACCATCGTGCAGGTCTCCGAGATCGTCCCCACCGGCGCCCTGGACCCGGAGAACATTGTGACCCCGGGCATTTACGTCAACAGCATCGTGAAGGTGACCGGCAGCGGCGCCGGCACCTCAACCAAGGAAGGGAAGGCGGCCTGACATGAGCCTCACCGAAACCAGCATCAAGACCTCCGAAACCGCCTTGGGCCGCGATGACCTCGCCCGGCTCGTGGCCCGCGACATCGCCCCGGGCTCGTTCGTGAACCTTGGCATCGGCCAGCCCACCCTGGTGTCCAACTACCTTACCGATGAACAGAACATCACGCTCCACACCGAGAACGGGATGCTCGGCATGGGCCCCGAAGCCACGGGCGGGGAGATTGATGAGGACCTCATCAACGCGGGCAAGATCCCCGTCACCGAACTCCCGGGTGCGTCCTACTTCCACCACGCAGACTCCTTCGCGATCATGCGCGGCGGCCACCTGGACATCTGCGTCCTGGGCGCCTTCCAGGTCTCCGCCACCGGGGACCTCGCCAACTGGCACACCGGCGCACCCGGGGCGATCCCCGCCGTCGGCGGCGCCATGGACCTCGCCACCGGCGCCAAGGACGTCTTCGTCATGATGACCCTCCTGACCCGCGAAGGCGCGTCCAAGATCGTGGAGTCCTGCACCTACCCGCTCACCGGGGTCGGCTGCGTCACCCGCGTCTACACCGACAAAGCCGTCTTCCTCACCGGCCCCGACGGCGTCACCGTCCGCGAAACCTTCGGCACCACCCTGGAGGAACTCCAGGAACTGGTCCCCGTCCCGCTTAAGGCCGCATCCGTAATCGGTGGTTGAGCACGTCGAAACCCGACCCGCCGCCACCCCTAGGATTGGTAACCATGACCGACGCCGTCCGCACGGACACCCAGCCACCGCAGGCCAGCGACCAGTTCGTCCAGTCGCTGGCGCGCGGGCTCGCCGTGATCCGCGCCTTCGACGCCGAACGTCCCGTCATGACGCTCAGCGAGGTGGCGGGCCAGACCGGCCTGACCCGGGCCACAGCGCGCCGGTTCCTGCACACCCTGGTGGAACTGGGATACGTCCGGACGGACGGAAAGACGTTTGCCCTGACGGCCAAGGTCCTCCAGCTCGGGTACGCCTACCTCTCCGGACTGTCCCTGCCGCAGCTGGCCCAGCCGCACCTTGAAGAGCTGTCCCTGAAACTGGGGGAGTCGACGTCGGCCGCCGTACTGGACGGTGCGGACATCGCCTACATCGCCCGGGTGACCACGCGCCGGATCATGACCGTCGGCATTACCGTGGGTACCCGGTTCCCTGCCTACGCCACGTCCATGGGTCGGGTCCTCCTGGCCAACCTGCCGGCCCCGGCCCTCAAGGAATACCTCGCCACAGCGGAGATCAGGCCGCTCACGCCCCGGGCGCTTGGGACGGCCCCGGAACTGCTGGCGGTGCTGGCAACCGTCCGGGCGCAGGGCTGGTGCCTGCTGGACCAGGAACTGGAACCGGGCCTGATGTCAGTGGCGGCACCGGTGTTTGACGGAGCCAAGGTGGTGGCTGCGGTCAACGTGTCGCTGCAGGCCCAGGCGGTGGCAGCCCGGGAGGACCCGGATGCCTACCTGGCCTCGGTGGCGCAGGAGATCTCGGCCACCGCCAAGCTCATCTCCGTGGACCTCACCGCCCGCGGCTGACCCGCCGGCCGCGGAACACCCTAAAAGAGGGCGGCCTGCCGCGAAGGTAACTCTTTGCCCTCGAAGCCCGCCACACCACTCCCGCAGCAGCAGCGTGCGCTCTAGACTCAACCCAACTGTGCGCAGCAGAGCGGCTGCCGCAAGACTGCCGGAAGCGGCAGGAAGGGAGCGTGCGGGTGAAACTGGGCATTCCGCGGGAGCGCCGGGAGGGCGAACGGCGCGTGGCCGCCACCCCGGACACAGTGAAACAGCTGGCCGGAACGGGCCTAAAGGTCCTGATCGAGGCGGGCGCGGGCGACGCCTCAGGGCACCCGGACCGCGACTACACGGAGGCCGGCGCCGTCGTCGTTCCCCAACTGGATATCAGCGCCGTGGACATCCTGGCGCACGTCCGTCCCCTGGACCCGCACACCGCCGCCGCACTGAAAAGGGGAGCGGTCACCGTGGGGCTCGCGTCGCCGGCGTCCGAGCTGCCCACCGTGCAGGCGCTCACCGCGGCCGGCGCCACGTCGTTCGCCCTGGAGCTCGTGCCGCGCATTTCCCGTGCCCAGTCCATGGACGCGCTCAGCTCCCAGGCCCTGGTGGCCGGGTACCGCTGCGTGCTGGAAGCCGCCATCCGGCTGCCCAGGTTCTTCCCTCTCTATATGACCGCCGCCGGCACGGTTCCGCCCGCCCGCGTCCTGGTCCTCGGCGCCGGCGTTGCCGGGCTGCAGGCGATCGGAACGGCCAAACGGCTTGGCGCGCGGGTGGCCGCCAATGACATCCGGCCCGCGTCCGCGGACGAGGTCGCTTCCATGGGCGGCACCTTCATCCGCCTGGACCTGGAAACCGCCGAAGCGGCCGGCGGCTACGCCCGCCAGCTCAGTTCCGACGCCGGCACCCGGCAGCGGCAGCTGCTCGCGCCGCACGTCGCGCAGTCGGACGTCCTGATTACGACGGCGGCCGTGCCGGGCAGGCGGGCGCCGCTCCTGGTGACCCGGGACATGGTGCAGGGCATGCGTGCCGGTTCGGTCGTCGTCGACCTTGCCGCGGAGTCGGGCGGGAACGTCGAAGGAGTGGTCCCCGGCGAGGACATCGCCGTGCCCACCGCCGACGGTGCCGGCCATGTGACCCTGGTGGGACTGAAGGACCCGGCCTCCGCCATGGCGTCCGACGCCTCCCGCCTCTATGCCAAGAACGTGGCCAACCTGCTGGCGCTGATGCTCCGGGACGGCGGACTCGTCCTGGACTTCGAGGACGAGGTGGTGGCGGGGGCCTGCTTCACCCACGACGGCGAAGTGCGGCACGGGCCCACCGCGGACCTGCTCAGCGAAACAGCCCGCGCACGGCAGGAAGGGGCGCTCTGATGGACGGAATGAGCCTGCTGACCATCACGGTCCTGGCCGTCTTCGTGGGGTTCGAGGTGGTGTCCAAGGTTTCCAGCACCCTGCACACGCCGCTGATGTCCGGTGCCAACGCCATTCACGGCATCATCCTGGTGGGCGCCATCATCGTGGCCGGCCAGGCAGCGGACCCGTGGGTCCTCGCGGTGGCGCTGCTCGCCGTCGTGCTGGCCACGGCCAACCTGGTGGGCGGCTTCGTGGTGACGGACCGGATGCTGCACATGTTCCATGCCAGGAAGGACACTGCCCGCACGGGCCCCGCGCAGCCCGGCGCCCAGCCCGGTACCGCGCAGAAGGCGGACGGAAAATGAGCATCCTCGACCCCGCCTGGACCGCCCTGCTGTACCTGGCCGCCGCGGTCTTCTTCATCCTCGCCCTGCGCGGGCTCAGCTCCCCGCGGACCGCACGCCGCGGCAACCTGATCGGCGCCCTCGGTGCACTGATCGCCGTCGTCACCGTCTTCCTCTCCGCCCGGCTCGACAACATCCCCTGGATCCTGGGCGCCATCGCCGTGGGTTCCGCGGTGGCGGCGCCGGTGGCGCGGCGCGTGAAGATGACACAGATGCCCCAGCTGGTGGCCCTGTTCAACGGTGTGGGCGGTGGCGCGGCGGCGCTGGTGGCGCTCCTCGAGCTCCCCCACGCGGACGGACCCTGGGTGCGGCTGGCCATCGTGTTCACCCTCCTGGTGGGTGCGGTCTCCTTCGCCGGTTCCGGGGTGACGTTCGCCAAGCTGCAGGAACTGATGACCACCCGGCCGGTGCTGTTTCC
The DNA here is from genome assembly GCF_000022025.1 of Pseudarthrobacter chlorophenolicus A6. Taxonomy (GTDB): domain Bacteria; phylum Actinomycetota; class Actinomycetes; order Actinomycetales; family Micrococcaceae; genus Arthrobacter; species Arthrobacter chlorophenolicus. The sequence goes on along the minus strand of NC_011886.1, from coordinate 4,287,985 downwards.
GGGCCTGCCCGCGGTGATGGCCGCGGTACTGCTGGCGTCCGTGGCGGCCGCGGCCGCCGTCGTCATCACCGGATCCACCGCGTTCGCGGTGCTCCTGCTGGTCCTGGGCCTCGCGGCCGGCGTCCTGCTGGTGCTGCCCGTGGGCGGCGCGGACGTGCCCATTGTGATTTCGCTGCTGAACGCCTTTACCGGCCTGGCCGTCGCGGCGTCCGGCCTTGTGCTGGGCAACGTGCTGCTGGTGGTGGCCGGCACCCTGGTGGGGGCGTCCGGCACCATACTGACCCGCGCCATGGCGGCGGCGATGGGCCGCAGCGTCGCGGGGATCATGTTCGGCGCGTTCCGGGGAGGTTCGACGGCGGGATCCACCGCCGTGAGCGACCGCCCGGTGCGCTCATCCACGCCTGAGGACGTGGCGGTGCTGCTGCGGTACGCGCAGCGGGTGATCATCGTCCCCGGCTACGGCCTGGCGGTGGCGCAGGGGCAGCACACGGCGGCGGAACTGGCGCAGGCGCTGGAAGCCCGGGGGATAGAGGTGGACTTTGCCATCCACCCCGTGGCGGGCCGGATGCCCGGGCACATGAACGTGCTCCTGGCCGAGGCCAACGTGCCCTACGAGTCGCTCAAGGAAATGGTGGAAATCAATCCTGAGTTCAAGACCGCGGATGTGGCCCTGGTGGTGGGTGCCAACGACGTTGTGAACCCTGCGGCGAAGACGTCCTCCGGCTCACCGATTTACGGCATGCCCATCCTGGAAGTTTCCGCCGCGCGCCAGGTGGTGTTCCTCAAACGCTCCATGCGCCCTGGCTTCGCCGGGATCGAAAACGAACTGCTGTACGAGCCGCAGACCTCCCTGCTTTTCGGGGATGCCAAGGATTCGCTCGCCCAGGTGCTGGGGGCGGTCAAGGCCCTCTAGCCGGACTTGGCCGGAACGCGGCGGCGGGCAGGTTACTCTTCTCTCAGAAGCTTGCTTTCCATTCCGCCACTGAAGGACGCCATGACTGCCAACAGCTCCACTTCCCCCAAGCGCGCCGCCATCATCGTCAATCCGGCCAAGCCGGTGGAGTTCGACGTGCGCGGCCTGGTGGCCAGGCACTGCGTGGAAAACGGCTGGGGCGAGGCCATCTGGCTGGAAACCACCAAGGAGGACCCCGGTGTGGGCCAGGCGAAGGAAGCCCTGGCGCAGGGGGCGGACATCGTGATCGCCGCAGGGGGAGACGGCACCGTCCGGTGCGTGGCCGAGGTCCTGGCGGGCGGGGACGTGCCCATGGGGCTTCTTCCGCTGGGAACCGGGAACCTGCTGGCCCGCAACCTCGGCATGGACGTCACGGATTACGACGGCGCCATGGCGGCGGCCCTGAACGGCACCGAACGCAAGATCGACGTAGTCCGCGCCAAGCGCAACGATCCGGACAAGGAACAGATCTTCCTGGTGATGGCCGGCGTGGGCTACGACGCCACCATCATGGCGGACACCAACGAGGACCTGAAGGACAAAGTGGGCTGGCTGGCTTATGTGGACGCCGGTATCCGCAACCTGCCCGGCAAGCCGGTCAAGGCCACCGTGGTGATCGATGGCGAGACCGTGGTGCACCGCGGCGTCCGCAGCGTGATGGTGGGCAACTGCGGAAAAGTCCAGGGTGGCCTGGAGATCTTCCCTGATGCCAAGGTGGACGACGGGCTGCTGGACATTGCCGTGCTGGCCCCGCACCACGGCAAGCTGGGATGGCTCTCCGTAATGGCAGGCATCATCGGCAAGGGCCGGAACCGGGACACCGCCGTGGAGTACTTCCAGGGCAAGGCCGTGGAAATCACCCTCGAACACGCGGACAACTACCAGCTGGACGGCGACCATGAGGGTGAAGGCAAGCACGTCCTGATGACCATGGAGCCGGGCGCCCTCACCCTCCGGATGTAACCCCCAACTACCTAGTTGTGGCTGGCAGCGGCGGTCTTGTGCGCCAGGATCTCCGCGAGTTCTGCCAGCCGGTGGGCACGCGCCGATTCCGCCGGGGTGAAAGGCTCGCCCGGCCGGGCAAAGACGAGGGGCCCGTGCCATGCCGTGGGGACCTTGAGGTGGGTCCCGTCGTCGGGCATCCTCACGGGAACGCCCGACGACGGCACGATCCGTGCGCCGAGCAGCTCGGCTATGGCGAGGGGCAGTTCGTCGGGGGCGTCGGCGATCCGCGCCGCCAGGCTGAGCGCCCGGGTCTGGCCGTCCGCCATGGCCAGCGCGGTGGTGGGCCACACGTGCGCACGGCTGCCGCCGCCGTCGTGCAATGCCGCCAGCAGCTCCCGCTCACCCATGGTCCCGGGAGCGGACAGGACAAATTCATCCAGCACGCCGCCCGGGACCGGATGGACGTGGATGCCCAGGATGTTAATGCCGTTCCGGGCCAGGGTGCCGGTGATCTTCTCCAGCGACCCGGGCTCGTCCCGCAGGACCGTGCGCGCCCGCCACAGTGCCGGCGCGGCTCCCAGCTTGCGGCGGTGGCGCAGCGCCGGAGCGTGCAGCCAGCCGCGCAGCATCCGGGCAGCGGACGGTTCGGCCACCCAGATCACCAGCACGGTGGCGGTTAGCGTGAGCACCAGCACCTTCGCCACATAGGGCAGGTGGGTTTCCACCACCAAGGCGTGGACCAGCAGCTCGATGGGCAGCATCACCGCCACGTTGGCGGCGGTGAGGCGGGCCTTGGGCGGCTCGGGCATCATTCCGCAGACTTCGCAGCTCAATTCGGCAGCGGGTGTGGCCCGCGGTGCGTGCTTCATGACCCAAGCTTTCGTGCACGCTGTTTCTGCCGCGTTGCCTGCCGATTCCATTCAAGGGAATTTAATGGGCGGGTTCAGGGACTTCCGCCATAGGATTTACCGGGAACGTCAGTGCGGCCGGCCGCCCATCAGGACAACCGGTTACCGCAGGAAGGCGCCGCCCACGTGAAGTTGCTTGCTGAGATGTTCAGCATTGGTCCCGGCAACAAGGACCACCACCCCGCCCTCCGCTGCGCCACCGGCGTGTTCGTCCCGCTGATCACCCTGGTGCTCCTGGGCCGGCTGGACCTTGCCATCTTCGCGTCCTTCGGTGCCTTCACCGGAATCTACGGCCGCGGCGAACCACACGCCGCCCGCTTCGCCCTGCAGTTGCGTGCCGGACTCCTGATGCTGCTGGTGATGCTCCTGGCAGCCCTGTCCGCGAGGATTGAAACGGCCTGGGGGCTGGAAAGCACCGCCACCACCTGGCTCTTGGTGCTGGCCACCACCCTGGTGGCGGGCGGCTGTTCCGTGGCCATCTCCTGGCTGCGGCTGCGGCCGGGCGGCTCCCTTTTCCACATCTTTGCCTTCGCGGCCATCGCCTCCATCCCCAACCAGCCGCCGCTGTGGCAGGGCATGCTGGTTGCGGTGCTCACCACCGTGCTGTGCCTGCTGATCGGCTTTTCGTCGCGGATCCTGCCCAGCCACCGCACCCCTTGGACCTGGCCTCCCCGTATCCGGCGCACGCCGGCAGAGAAGCGCGCCGCCTGGCTTGAAGGGCTTGGCTACCTGGTGGCTGCGGGGCTGGCGGGATCGCTGGCCACCTGGGCCGGGCAGCAGCTGGGATTCGGGCACAACTACTGGGCCATGGTGGCCGCGGTGGTGCCCTTGGTGGGCCACACCACCCGGCACCGGATCCGGCGCGGCGTCCAGCGAATCATCGGCACCGTCCTTGGCCTGCTGGTCCTGGCGGCGGTCCTGCTGCTGGGCCTGGAGCCGTGGCAGACCGTGCTGGTGATGGCCCTCTGCCAGTTCGGTGCTGAGATGTTCATCATCCGCCAGTACCTGCTGGCGCAGGTCTTCGTGACGCCCCTGGCCCTCATCTCCACCCTCCTGGTGGTCCCCGCCTCGCCGTCCGCGCTGCTGCGCGACCGCATCATCGAAACCGTCATCGGTGCCGCCGTGGGTATTGCCGTGGTGCTGGCTCCCGCGGCGTGGCGCCGTTTGAGGCCGGGCCCAGGACAGGGTACGACGCCGGCCTGACCGCCTCCCAGCCCCGGCTGGCCTTCCGCGGTTTCGGTCCTCCCGGGGCCCTGCCGCGGTACGCTGTACTTCCCATTCAACGGAAGGTGTGGCGGTGGCGAACTCGAAGTCGGGCGATTCGGTGGTGGACCGGATAGTCCGGCTGATCTCCGCCTTCCCGCAGGACGTGGGCGCCCTGCAGCTTTCGGACCTGGCCGCCCGGGCCGGGCTGCCGCTGACCACCACGCACCGGCTGGTTGGCCAGCTGGCCGGCCACGGGCTGCTTGAGACCGAGCCCGGCGGCATGGTCCGGCCGGGCCTCCGGCTTTGGGAGCTGGTAAACCGCGCCTCCCCGGCCTTGGCACTGCGGCAGGCGGCCATGCCGTTCATGGAGGACATCCAGCACGTCCTGAACCAGAACGTGAACCTGGCGGTGCTGGATGGCTGGGAGGTGCTGTTTGTGGAGCGGTTGTCGCGGCGCGGATCGGCGACCAACCGGGCGCAGGTGGCCGGCAGGATGCCCATCCACATCTCGTCCGCCGGGCTGGCGCTGATGGCGCACCGGGAGAAGGCGCTGCAGGCCAGCTACCTTGCCCAGTTCTCCGATCCTGACGGAAGGCTTACCAGTGGCGATGTCCGGACGCTGCTGGCCGACGCTGCCCACCAGGGTTTCGCTCAGCTGAAGGGCGTGGTGGATCCGGACACCTGGGGCATCGCCGTGCCGGTCCTCAACCGCCGCCAGCGCGCCGTGGCCTCGCTCGGCGTCGTGGTTCCGCTCCAGGAGATGCGGCTGCAGGCGCTGGTGCCCGCGCTGCAGACCGCCGCGCGCGGCATCGCCCGCCGCCTTGCGGATTCATGAACCATTCAACGGAATCCCTGTAACGCCGGTCACTGTGGGTGGCCCACACTGGGTGCCAAGCAATCCTCTGGCCTCCGGGCCCGCAACGAAGCGAGACCACAATGGCACGGAAAACCATCACCACCCAGGTAGCCATCATGGGCGCCGGCCCGGCCGGGCTCATGCTGTCCCACCTGCTGGCCAAGGCCGGCATCGAGTCCACGGTGATCGAGGTCCGCAGCCATGACGAAATCGCCCGCACCGTCCGCGCCGGGATCCTGGAGCACGGCACCGTCAACCTCCTGGTGGACAGCGGGGTTTCAGGCCGGGTCCTGACCCACGGCGACCGGCACGACGGCATTGAACTGCGCTTCAACGGCGAGAGCCACCGCATCGACTTCAAGGACCTGGTGGGTGAGTCCGTGTGGCTTTACCCGCAGACAGACGTTTTCACCGACCTTGCCGCACGCAGGACGCACGACGGCGGCGACGTCCGGTACAGCGTCACGGACACCTCCGTCCATGACCTCGAAGGCAAGCCCAAGGTCTGGTTCACGGACGCCGACGGCGCCGAATTCGAGATCCAGGCGGACTTCCTGGTGGGTGCCGACGGTTCCCGCAGCCACTGCCGCTTCCAGATTCCCGAGGCCAACCGCAAGTGGTACTTCCACGAATACCCCTTCGCCTGGTTTGGGATCCTCGCCGAGGCACCGCGCAGCTCGGACGAACTGATCTACGCCAACTCCGCCAACGGCTTCGCCCTCATCAGCCAGCGCACCGAGGCCGTCCAGCGGATGTACTTCCAGTGCGATCCCAAGGAAAACGTGGCCGACTGGGACGACGACCGGATCTGGGCAGAGTTCCGCAGCCGGGTCAACGGCAACGGCTTCGAGCTCAAGGAAGGCCCGGTCATCGAAAAGATGGTGCTGCCGTTCCGCAGCTTCGTCCACACCCCCATGCGCCACGGCAATCTCTTCCTGGCCGGCGACGCCGCGCACACCGTCCCGCCCACCGGTGCCAAGGGCCTCAACCTGGCCGTCCACGACGTCAAGGTCCTTTTTGAGGGGCTGGACAGCCACTACAACTCCGGCTCGGACCGTTTGCTTGAGTCGTACAGCGACCGAGCGCTGGAGCGGGTGTGGAAGGCACAGCAGTTCTCCTACTGGATGACCACCATGCTGCACACCCCCGCTGACGCCGGCGATTTCTCCCGCGCCCGCCAGGTGGGGGAACTTAACTCGGTGGTCTCGTCACGCCACGGCATGGCCTACCTCGCCGAGGCCTACACCGGCTGGCCGGGCCGCGGCTAAGGCCGGACGCCAGCAGCGGGCGCGTGTCTTTCAGGCCAGCAGACGCCGGATGGTGGCGGCGACGGCGGCCACGTCCGGCTGCTCGTCCCGCCTGACGGTGAGCAGGTGGAGCAGGAGGCCGTCCCCGTAGTCCGCCACGTCCCGCGCGCGGGCCGCTGCATCCGCCACGCCCATGGCAGTGAGGGCCAGTTCCAGGTTGCCCACCAGCAGTCGGTGGCCGGCGGTCACCGCCTCAGGGCGGTCCAGCGAAAAGGCCATCCGTGCCCGGCTGATCCCCCCGTGCTGCCTGGCCAGCGCCACCACCGTGGCGGCCAGTTGGCCGGCGAGCTCATCGACGGTCCGTGGCGGCCCTGCCGCCCCCTGTTGCCGCAGGAGGCCGGCGTCCAGTTCCAGCAGCCGGTCCAGTACGGCGTCAACAAGGGTGGCCCGGCTCCGGTAGTAGTTGGAGGTGGTCCCTTCGGCGAGTTCCGCCGCAGCGTCCACCGCCCGGTGGGTCAGGCCCTTCATCCCTTTGTCTGCCACCACTGCCAGGGCGGCGTCGAGGAGCTGGGTCCGGCGGTCGGGCATGGCCCCAGTCTAGTAACAGGGGGCACCGGCCTCTTCCCGGACTACTACAAAAGTAGTAAATTGAGCCCATGGAAACGATCTCGATTGTGGGCGGCGGCATTGCCGGGCTGGCCCTGGCCACCTGCCTGGACCCGGACAGGTTCCAGGTGACTGTCTACGAGAAGCGGCCGGAGCTGCCCGCGGTGGGCAACGCCCTGGGTATGTGGCCCAATGCCCAGCGTGCACTGGCACGGCTCGGCATCCTTGACGAAGCGAAAGCCGCCAGCCCGGTAATCGGCAGCGGCTCGGTGCGGGATGCGCAGGGCAAGCCGTGGATCACGGTGGATGCGGGGGACATGTTCGGCATCTCCCGGGTGGACCTGCTGCAGCTGCTCAACGCGGCCGTCCCGGGGACCGTCCGCCGGGTCACCGGCAATGTCCGGGGGATTCCCGGGGACGGCGGACTGGTGGTGGGCGCCGACGGAGTGCACAGCGTGGTCCGGCGGGAGGCATGGGGTGCCGCCACGGACGCCCGCCTCACCCCGTACCTGGCCCTCCGCGGGACCCTCCCCACTTCCGTCAGCCAGGATGAGGTGGGCGAGTACTGGGGCCGCGGTGATCTCTTCGGCATGGCCGCCGCCCGGGGCGGGTCTTTCTGGTACGCCAGCTACCGGTCCGGGGCCGGCCCCTACGGCATTGACGCCGCCTCAGTACTGGACCAGGCCCGGGAGCGCTATGCCACCCATGCGCCCGCCATCCGCCGCACCCTCGCCGCAGCCACCCCGGAGGAGTGCCTGGTCCAGCGGCTGTGGACGGTTCCTCGGCTGGGCTCCTACGTGCGTGGCCGGAACGTCCTGATCGGCGATGCCGCGCACGCCATGATGCCCACCCTGGGCCGCGGCGCCTGCGAATCCCTGGTGGATGCGGTGACGCTCGGTGACCTCCTCAACACGTTGCCCGAAGCCCAGGCGCTCCGCAGTTACAGCAGGCAGCGGCGGCTCCGGACCCGCGCCCTGAGCCTGGCCTCCTCGGCGATGGGCCGCATCGCGCTCGCGGAAGGTGCGCAGCCGCTCCGGGACCGGCTGCTCGGCCTGGCCCGACGGCGGAACTCGCGCGCCGCCGTCGTCCGCGGTTCTGCGGGTTGATCCGCGCCCGGACCAGCAAACTCCGCGTCACCGCACGGGCGCGGCAGGGACCTTGCTGTTTTCGGCGGACGCTGCTGGTCCGGAGGCAGGCGGCACATCGGCGGCCCCGATGCTGCCCTGCGGTGGAACCTCCGGCAGGCGCTTCCGGCCGCGGCGGCGCCCGGACCTTCCATAGACGAGGTACATGGTGACGCCGGTGATGACCATCAGCAGCACGGTGTACACGAAGGTGTTCGCGACGCCTTCGGTGCCCTCGGCGCCGTCCGTGTTCGCCTTGATGACCAGGCCCAGCGGCTGGACCAACGGGTGGGCCAGGAAGATGGCGGTGTCGTAATCGTCCAGGAGGCTGTTGAAGTTCAGGGCGGTGATGGCTGCTGCCGCCGGGAGCACCAGTGGCAACAGGATCCGGCGGAACACGTACAGGGTCTTGGCGCCCATGATGGCGGCCGCTTCTTCCAGCGAGGAATTCACCGAGGCGAACGACGCCTTCAGCATCCGCAGCGTGAAAGGGATCTTCACGGTGACAAAGGCGATCAGCAGGATCACCGTGGTCCCGGTCAGCACCGCCCCGCCCACCAGGGGATTCGGGTGGTCGTAACTGATGATCAGGCCCAGGGCCAACAGCGCCGACGGCAGGATCCAGGGGATGTGCAGCAGGTATTCAAAGACTGACGCCACCCAGTTCCGGTACTTCTGCAGCAGCCGGGCCACAAAGAGTAGGCCGCCCACCACGATCAGCGCCGCCAGGGCGCTGTACACCACGCTGACAACGAACGGCCGCAATCCGGCCGGCTGCGTCAGCACCCGGACGTAGTTGTCCAGTGTCAAGCTGCCCGGCGAGAGCTGCCCGGTCTGGATGGCGGCGCCGTCCGCGAAGGAGTACAGCACAATGAGCAGGACCGGCAGCGTGTAGACCGCGAACAGCAGGTACGCCAGGGCGTGGACGGCCACGTTGGCCACCGGGTTGGTGATGTCCTGCTTCTGCAGCTCCGAGGACACCTTGGATACCGAGAAGTACGTGCCGCCCTTCTCCAGCCGGGACATCACCGCCAGCATCACCATGGTGGCCAAGCCCAGGATGACGGCCAGCAGGGCCGCCAGGTCGCGCGACGTGGGGCTGTTGGTGAACGTCAGGATCATGGGCGTGATGGTCTGGAATTCCCGTCCACCCAGGACCTGCGGCGCACTCAGGGCACCGAGTCCGGTCAGGAAGGACAGGATAGTGACGGCGAACAGCGTGGGCTTCAGCATGGGCAGGACGATCCGCCGCAGGATGGTCCACGTGGAGGCGCCAAGGTTCTTCGCCGCTTCTATGGTTTGGTAGTCCACCCCCTTCAGTGCATTGGCCACGAACAGCATGTGGTTGGTAGTGGTGGCAAACGTCATGACCACCAGCACCGCGAAGAAGCCGGAGAACCAGGCGGGGTCCATGGAGGGGAACACCTGCAGCAGCAATGAGGTGACGATTCCCTTGTCGCCGTAAATGAACTTGTACCCTGCCGCCAGCACGATGCCGCCGTAGATGAAGGTGGTGGCGTAGCCCAGGAACAGGATCCGCGAGCCCCGGATCCTGAAGTAGTACGTCACCAGCACAATAAAGATTCCTACGGCGTTGACCGTGATGGAGAGGGCCACCGCCAGTAGGAAGCTGTTACCCAGTGCTTTCATGGCGCGCTGCGAGGAGAACAGCTTTTCCGCCGCCCGCCCCGAGAAACTTCCGTCAGGGAAGAAGGTGGCAATCAGAACGTTGATGTTGGGCCACACCAGGAACGCCGCGATGAACCAGGTGAGGATGACGCCCACCACCAGGACGAACGGGGAGCGGACCATCGCGCGGACGGGAGTTCCGCTCATGGCAGGGCAACCGCCTGGTCCTGCTCCTGCCGGTCCTGCTCCTGAAGGGCCGCGCCTGTTTCGGGGTGGTACTGCAGGATGTGGTCCGGCCGCACGTACACGGTGGTTTCCGTACCCGGTTCGGGGTGGGCGCCGCCGTCCTCGCGCACCAGCAGCCGGATGTCCGCGCCGTGGCTGCGCACCACGTACCTGCTGTGCAGGCCATGGTAGGTCCGGGACAGCACCTTTGCGGAAAGTCCGACGGCGCCGCCTCCCGCGGGTGCGTCCAGGGACGCCTTTTCCACCCGCAGGTAGGAGCTGGCCCGGGTGCTGAGCCGGGCCCCGGAGGCGGCGTTGACCTGCGCCACGAATTCCGGCGTCAGGGTGGAGCTGTCACCAATGAAATTGCAGACGAATTCCGTGGCGGCGTGGTCATAGATCTCCTGCGGTGTGCCCACTTGCTCCACCACGCCCTTGTTGAAGACCGCCACCCGGTCGCTCATGGCCAGGGCCTCGTCCTGGTCGTGGGTGACATAGACGGTGGTGATGCCGAATTCGCTTTGCAGGTCCTTAAGCTGCTGCCTGAGCTGATGGCGGAGTTTGGCATCGAGGTTGGACAGCGGCTCGTCCAGCAGCAGGATCTTGGGCCGCAGGACGAGTGCCCGGGCCACCGCCACCCGCTGTTGCTGCCCGCCGGAGAGCTCGGCCACGTTCTTGGCCAGCTGCTCGTCGCTGAGTTCCACCCGGCAGGCGATGTCCCGGACCATCCTGTCACTTTCGGCGCCCTTCTCCTTCCGGACGCGGAGTCCAAAGGCGATGTTTTCCCACACGCTCATGCTGGGAAACAGGGCATAGTTCTGGAACACCATGCCCACCTGCCGCTTGTCGCTGGGAAGCCGGGTGACATCCTTTCCGTCCACTGTGACCGTGCCCCCGGCCGGCTGGATGAAGCCGGCAAGGGTGCGCAACGCCGTCGTTTTTCCACACCCGGAAGGCCCCAGCAGCGTGAAGAACTCGCCGGGCCGGACGTGCAGGTCCAGGTGCGGGATGGCGGTGAAGTCGCCGAAGGAAACTTTGATGCTGTCCAAGCGGATCATGGCAAACCTGTCTGTGGAACTCGGGCGGAGACGGAAGGCTGGCGCAGGGCTACGTCATGTACTCGAGTTCGATCTTCTCCACCCAGGCGCCCATGTTTTCCTGGACGAACTCCCAGTCGATGTCCTGCTGCTTGAGGTCTGCAAAGAAGTCCACCACCTCGGGGTTGGCCTGTGCCTGGGCCGATTTGTTCACGGGCATGGCGTTGAACTGCTTGGCGAACTGTCCCTGCACGTCGGCACTGCCGAACCAATCGATGAACTTCTGAGCCTGGTCCTTCTTCTTGGTGCCCTTGACGAGGGCGATCTGCTCCACCGCGAGGGGGACGCCAACGGAAGGCATGACCGTCTCCACGTTCACCTTGAAGGACTTTTCCCGGTCGGCAATGATCGAGGACGGCATCTGCCCCATATCCACCTCGCCCGAGGCGATGCGGGCGAAAAGATCGGTCTTGGCCACGGCGGGGCTGCCGTTCTGGAAGTACTGTTCCACCTGCTTCCAGCCCTCATCCGAGATTCCAAGGTCGCCGGAATCGTCACGGTACCGGCTGAGGATGCCGGCGAAGACGAGTTGGGCGGTGGCGGTGCCAAGGCCGGTGACCCGCTCGTAGCGGGCCTTGAACTCATCCTTGGTCCACAGGTCCGTCCAGTCCTTCGGCGCAGCATCCGTAGAGAACTTGTCCGAGTTGTAGCCCAGGAGGATGGCCTGCTTCACCAGCGGCCAGTACGTCTCGCCATCCGCCAACTGGGTGTCCACCTCGCCGGCCCAGGCAGGCTCATAGGGTTCCAGCGCATCCGCTGCCTTGACCTGGGAGAAATACATGTTGTTCAGCCCAAAAGCGACGTCCGCGATGGGGTTGTTCTTCTCGGCGATCAGCTTGTTGGTGGCGTCGGCGCCGCCGGCCCCCACAATCTCGATCTTGAACCCGGCTTCGCCCGCCTTCTGGGTCAGCCAGTCCCCGCGGCCTTCGCCGTTGGAGTTGGTGTACACCACCAGGGTGTCGCCGGATCCTCCGGCCGGGGCGGAAGAAGCCTCGCCCGAGGCTCCGGGTGAGGCTTCTCCGCCGCATCCGGCAAGCAGGGTGACGGCGACGGCGGCGGCAACCAAGGTCTGTAATTTACGCACGATCAGGACTCATTTCTGCACTGGAACCGGAGCATGTCCGCACAGCCTATAGCCGGGCATGCGGAATGCGGGGCTGCTATTGCTATCGATTCGATAAACAGCCCGGCTGCCTAAGTTGGTCCAGCGAAGAGAACGCCTGGGGGTTTGGGAATGAACGCGGGGTGAAGCGTCAGTCCTGCTGCAGGGTTTCGGTCAGGTGGTGGGTGGGGATCCTGTCCCGGTCGTAAGTGATTTCGGTGTATCCGTGCGGTTCCGGCGTGCCGGCGTTGTTGAGGTTGACGAAGACGATTTCCTCGATGGTCAGGATGCTTTGCCGGGTGATCATGTTGCGCACTTCCGCCCGCATGGTCAGCGAGGTCCGGCCAAACTTCGTGGCGGTCAGGCCCATTTCAATCAGGTCGCCCTGGACGGCCGAGCTCACGAAGTTGATTTCCGAAATGTACTTCGTGACGGCCCGGCCATTGCCCAGTTGGAGGATGGCGTAGATGGCGGCTTCCTCATCGATCCACTTCAGCAGGCTTCCGCCGAACAGGGTCCCGTTGGCGTTGAGGTCTTCTGGCCGGACCCATTTGCGGGTGCGGAAGGTGATGTCTGCTGTTTCCATAGGCCGAGATTAGCCGAGCCACGGAGGCCCGCATGCAGTGTGACGCCCCACGTTTCAGCGTCATGCCATGGCTGTGTGGGCGGCGCTGTGTGAGTTGATGCTCTTGGCATAGCAGGATGAGTGCTTGACGCCAATGTACGGGCCGAAGTTGGGCACCGGCTCGAACCCGGAGTTCTGATAAAAGTTCCGCCCGTCAGCCTGCGCAGAACCGGCCTCGGCCTTGATGCGGGTGATGCCTTGCTTGTAGGCCTCCGCCTCCAGGGCGGCGAGGACCGAACTGGCCACGCCGGAGCCGCGGGTGTACGGAACCACGTAGAGCCGTTTGATTTCGGCGGTGCTGGCATCCAGCAGCCGCAGTCCACCGCAGCCCACCGGCTGGCCGGACCCCTTGTCGTACGCCACCAGGAAGACGGCGCAGTCAGCCTCCGACGGCGGAGGGCCGGGTTCGTGGTCTGCAGTACCAAAGCGGGCGTCGAGTTCGGCCTGCTGTGCGCGCCGAAGGTCTGCGCCCACAGGGTGGGACCAGGCAACCTGCCTGATGTTCAGCCGCGGATTGGTCTGCATGTAGGCCTCGATTCGCCGAAGGGTTATGCAGATCAAGGCTAGGAGCGGCGGGTTACGCGGGTGTTTCTTGCCGGTAAGGGTCCGAATAACGCCATATGCCGGCCGCGGTGCCGGCAGCGCAAACTAGCTTGGCTGTCTAGTTAGCAGTTGGCCTAAGATATAGGTATGGCTTTTACAGGCAACGAGGGCTCCGGCTACTGGTACGGACCCGACGGGCAGCTGGACTACGGAGCGGCGGTCCTCAAGTCGCTGCGGGACTACCGGGCGGCGGAGACCATCATCCGCAGGTCCACCCGCGACTCCATGGGCATGGGCGAAACCGACATCCTTGCCCTCCGGTACCTCCTGCGCGCGCAGGCCTCCGGCAAGGCGGTGGTACCCAAGGACCTTAGCCAGTTCCTCGGGATCACCAGCGCCTCCACGACGTCCCTGATTGACAGGCTGGTATCCAGCGGGCACGTCCGCCGCGAGGCCCACCCTTCGGACCGGCGCTCAGTGGTTGTTGTTCCCACGGTGGAATCGGATACGGAAGTCCGGGAAACCTTGGGCGCCATGCATCGGCGGATGATGGCCGTGGCGGAGTCTCTGAGTGCCGAGGAGGCGAGGATCGTCGTCGCGTTCCTGCAGCGCATGGCGGACGCCATCGGCGTTCTGGACGATGAGCACCACAAATTGTCTAGCTAAACTAGCTAGTTGTTCTAGTTATATGTATGCTTAGGATCAGCCAGAAAATACTGCCACATGGAGTAGTGAGCGCGTTGATCACTTTTGAGAAGACCTCTGCTGGGGGAGCAGAGCATACCGTTCACTGCGGCACGCCCATGGAGCTGGTGACGCCCGCACTAGGGCGGGCAGCCATGGGGTACTCGTTCGAGCCGGACGGATTCGTACCGGTAAAGCTCCCGCCGGTGTGGCGCTGCCAGTGCGGTTTCCAGCTCGATGCCTGGGTACCGTACGGCGGAACCATTCAGGCGTCCCGGTGATCGCCGGCCGCTTCCTGCTCCGGGAGCGGTTGGGCCGCGGTTCCATGGCCGAAGTCTTCCGGGCTGTGGATGTGGCGGGAGGTCCGGACGTGGCCGTCAAGGTGGCGGCCGACAGCTCGGACAAACACCATCGGCGCATCCACAACGAGGCAAGGGTGCTCGCGTCGCTGCGCCACCCGTCCATCGTCAGGTTCATCGATCAGGGAGTCATGCCGGCCGGCACCTATCGCCCGGGGCATGCCTTCCTGGTTGAGGAACTGGCATTGGGAACCAGCCTGTCCGAAGCTGTGCGGGCAGAACGCCATGGTGCCGACGCCGTAGCGTTGTGGGCGCGGAGCATCTTCAGCGGTCTGGCACACCTGCACGCCGCAGGGCTGGTGCACCGGGATATCAAGCCGGGAAACCTGATGCTGAGCGGGCTTCGGCGAAGCCCCGTCAGGGTCATCGATTTCGGCATAGCGGCGGTGGCGGGTACGGCGCCGGAGCCGGGAATCTCGTCCGGAACGGTCCACTACATGAGCCCGGAACAGGCTGCGGGTGGCGTTGCCGACCCCGCCTGGGACGTCTATGCGATGGGCCTGGTCCTGCTGGAACTGCTGACCGGATCCAAGGCATTTCCGGGGACGGCGGTGGAGTCGCTCGTGGCCAGGACGCTCAGGAGTCCGCACATACCGGAGTCCCTCGGGCCGCGGTGGCACCATTTCCTGAGCTCGCTGACGGCAATGGAAAGCGGCGAACGCCCGGCGGCGGATGCCGCGGCCGCGATGGCCGCCCGGCTGGTTCCTCCGGCTCCGGCCGCCTCAGCGATTCTGCGCGGTGCCCCGCGGCTTCGGCTGCCAGTGGCCGCGGCGGGGTGCGTGCTTCCCCGGTAGCAGGCCAGGACACCGGCACAGTGCCGGTGTTACGGGCGGCTGACGTCCTGCCCTGTGGGATCTTCGGCTGTGGGATCGGCCAGGGCCAGCCCGCCCACCGGGCTGCCTGCCCAGTGGATCAGCTTCCAACCACTGTCCGGGTTGCCCTCCAGTGCCACGATTCCGGTGTTGGCCAGCACATGCTTGGCCGCAAACTCATGATCGATGCCCTCGGCGCGGAGCCCCGCCCAGGTCCTGATGGCTGCACCATGGCTCACCACCGCCACCGTGTCCCCCTGGCCGCCAGTCCTTTCGATGACCCTCGCAATTGCGGCGTCGAACCGCTCGAAGAAGGAGTGGCCGTCGGGTCCTGCGGGCATCCGGGTGTCCAGGTCGCCGGCGGCCCAGGAGATCACCGTGCCCATGTACCGCTTATGCGACTCGTGGTCGTTCAGTTTCTCCAGCGACCCGGCCTCGATCTCGTGGAGCCCGTCGAGCACCGTGACCTCCAGGCCGTGGAGCCTGCCCAGCGGCGCCGCGGTAATCTGCGTACGGACCAGCGTGGAGGCGTAGAGCGCCCGGATGGGTTCATTGGCCAGCGACCGCGCCACGGCCTCTGCCTGCCGTTCGCCCAGTTCGGTCAGGCCCGGCCCGGGGTGGGCGGTGTCCAGTTGGCCGAGGACGTTTCCGGGAGTCTCTCCATGGCGGATGAGCAGCAGCTTCATGCCCCCAGTTTCGCACTCCGCCGCGTTGCCGCCGAAACGGCCGGCACCCCGGCCCGCACGGCACGCCGCGGGGAAACGAAAGGCGCCGGACCCTCCCGGGCCCGGCGCCGCCGTCGTACGCGTAGGGGCAGCCCCCGGGCGCTTACTTGAGGTGGTCCACCAGCTGGTCAGCGATGCCCGTGTACTTACCGGGCGTCAGGGCCAGGAGCCGCGCCTCGGCGTCGGCGGACAGGCCCAGGCCCTGCACGAATTCCTGCATCCGGGCTGCGTCCACGCGGTTGCCGCGGGTGAGGTCCTTGAGCCGCTCGTAGGGATTTTCCATGCCCTCGACGCCGGCAATCGCCTCTGCGCGCATCACCATCTGGATCGCCTCGCCCAGCACTTCCCAGTTGGTGTCCAGGTCCCCGGCCAGCACGTCCTCGGCCACGTCAAGGCGCTCCAGGCCCTTGGCCACGTTGGAGATGGCCAGGAGCGAGTGGCCGAATGCCACGCCGATGTTGCGCTGGCTGGAGGAATCGGTGAGGTCCCGCTGCCAGCGGGAGGTCACCAGGGTGGAGCCCAGGACGTCCAGCAGGCCGGAGGAGATCTCCAGGTTTGCCTCGGCATTTTCAAAGCGGATGGGGTTGACCTTGTGCGGCATGGTGGACGACCCCGTGGCGCCGGCCACCGGGATCTGCGCGAAGTAGCCGATGGAGATGTAGCTCCAGATGTCCGTGCAGACGTTGTGCAGGATGCGGTTGAAACGCGCCACGTCGGCGTACAGCTCGGCCTGCCAGTCGTGGCTTTCGATCTGCGTGGTGAGGGGGTTCCAGGTCAGCCCCAGGCCCTCCACGAACGACTTGGACACCTGCTGCCAGTCGGCGCCGGGAACGGAGGCCACGTGCGCGGCGTAGGTGCCCGTGGCGCCGTTGATCTTGCCCAGGTACTCCGTCTTCGCGATCCGGTCCAGCTGCCGCGCCAAGCGGTGCGCGATGACCGCCAGTTCCTTGCCGAGCGTGGTGGGGGTGGCCGGCTGGCCGTGGGTGCGGGACAGCATGGGAACGGCGCGGTTGTCCTCAGCCATCGTGCTGATCTGCGCCACCAGGGCGCGGGCTGCGGGCAGCCACACGTCCTCCACAGCACCCTTGACGCCGAGCGCGTACGAAAGGTTGTTGATGTCCTCGGACGTGCAGCCGAAGTGGACCATGGCGGTCAGGTTCTCGATCCCAATGGCGGGAAGGCGCCGGCCGATGTAGTACTCCACGGCCTTCACATCGTGCACCGTCACGGCTTCGATTTCGGCCAGTTCCGACACGGAAGCGGCGTCGAATTCGGTGACGACTGCACGCAGCTGCTGCTGCTGCTCCGCGGTCAGGGGGCCCGCTCCGGGGAGGACGTTGTTGCTGGTCAGGTGGATCAGCCATTCAACTTCGACGGCCACGCGGTCCCGGTTGAGCGCTGCCTCGGACAGGTAGTCGACCAGCGGGGCCACTGCCGGCTGGTACCGGCCGTCCAGGGGGCCCAGGGCGATTTTTTCCGTGGACGCGGCGAGGGCCAGGCGTCCTGAGGGCGTGCGGGTATCAGCTGTGGCGGCAGTTTCAGGCATGTGCTGATTCTTTCACGAACTCCGGCGGCGCCTTAAGTGGGCCGCTTACGTTACTTATCCACATGGACGACGGCGGCACTTAGGCTGGTGCGCCGTCTTCCGTAGCGTGGCCCTGTCAGCAGGTACGGAACAGGTCCGGGATACCCGGGAAAGAGGTCACATGGGAAACGTCCTGGGGGATGGACTGCCGGGCGCCGCCGAGCACGTTGCCGCTGATTTGTTGCCCCTCGTGAACCGGCTTGCACGGTGCGGAGCGCGCGTCGAGGAGGCCCTGGCAGGTCTGCGGGACATCCAGATGCTCGACTGGCAATCGCCGGCCGGGCGGGCGTACCGGGACACGGTGGGCCGGCAGGGTGCCGCACTGCGCCACGCTGTCGATGCCCTGGAGATGGCGAGGGCCGCCGTCGCGAGGCACGCGGAACACACTGTGGCGGCGGCGGCCAGTGCCTGCAGGGTGCCCTGATGGAGCTGGCGGATGAGGCTTATCCGGAGCCCGTCAGGCTGTTCGGTGCATCGCGGGACGGCCACCTGAGCATTCGGGGTGGCAGCGGCGGCATCGGGGTCCAGCTTGAGGAGTTGACTGCGGGCGCTGAGAAACTTGAGGCCTTGGCCGGCGACCTGGCCGCAGTGGAACAGGAGGCAGGGCGGATCCTGGACCAGCTCTGCTGGGCTGACCGGCAGCCGCCCTGGTCCGCTTCCGGGCACATCGCGGCCGTGCGGGACGGCCAGTGGCGGGTCCAGTCCAGCCGGGCGGAGCTGCAGCGGATCAGCAGCCAGGTCCGTGCCTGCATGCGTGATTACCAGGACGCAGAGTGGCGGGCCAACGTGGGACGAAGCCTCGGAATCGCCGCCATGACGGAGACCGGTCTCTCGTGGGGCACCATGGCCGCTACCGGCGTTCCGGACCGGCGGGTCACCGAGAATGTCATCGCCATGCTGCAGTTGGCGGCACCCCAGGTGCAGGCGGTGAACCACCATGCCCCCTTGATCCGGGATTCCTTGATGGCTTTGGTGGCAGGGTTCATCCCGCGGCAGATCACGCTGCGGAAGCAGGAAGCGGTCCAGGTGGACCTGGACACGTCACCCGCGGGGTTGCTGGCGCGGCTTCAGGAAGTGGAGGCCCGCGGTGCCGGGGCCATTGAAGTCCTGGAAGTGGAGAACGGCGGCGAAAAGGCCTACGTGGTCATAGTCCCGGGGACCCAGGCCGCCGGCAAGGACGCCGGCGGGGACAACCCCTTTGATGAGGCGGGCATCGTGGAATCCATGCTGTACAACTCCCGGGAAGTGAACGAGGCCGTCCTCGCGGCGCTCGACGAAGCCGGAGCAGAAAAGGGAGCGTCTGTGGTCGCTGTGGGTTACAGCCAGGGCGGCATCCATGCCATGAACATGGCCGCCGATCCCCGGGTGTTGGAGCAATATGACGTGAAGTATGTCCTTACCGCCGGGTCGCCGGTGGCGGGGATCACCACCCGTGAGGATGTGGAGTCCCTGCACCTTGAGCATCAGGCGGACTGGGTTCCCGGCAGCGATGGTGCCGCCAACCCCGAAACCCGCAATCGGGTGACCGTATCGGTGGACTCGCCGATTGAGCCCGGTGGGGACAAGGGCCTTGGTGCCGGGCACCGCCTGGGCGGGTACCAGGACGCCGCCCGGCTGGTGGCAGCGAGCGATGATCCGTCCCTCGTACACTCCACGGCGGTCCTGGGCGGTGTGCTCGGTGCCGGGGGAACAGCCACAGCCACGCGCTATTCCCTCACCCGGGCCAAGGGCCCCTCCACGACCCTTGTGCCGCCGGATCCCCGCAGCCATGAGCGCCACCTTGGCGGACGCTAGCCGGTGTTCAAGCGATCTGGGCGGCGGGTATTTCGGCGTAGCGGTTTGAGCGGGTCTTCGCAGGCGCCGGGGCAGGCTGCGGGGTTGCCGGGGGAGCGAGCGCCGGCGGTGGAGCTGCCGGCTGGGCTACCGGGCAACGGAAGTTGTAATCGAGGTTTCCGGCGGTGAACTGCGTGAGTGCGACGACGCCGCCGGAGGTGAGGGGAGCGGCTCCGCAAAGATCTGCCGCGGTTGAGGTGGATTCAGCACCCGCCAGCCAGCTCTTCAAGGAGTAGAGGTTGCTGTGTGGGCCCACCTCACCCACAATTTCGCCGAACTGGTAGCCGGTGGAATATATGCCCACCTCCACCCCGGTGCCCTGCAGGTAGGCCGTCATGCCCTCCAGTTCCGCGGTGTTGGCAGCCTTATTGGACAGCCAGCTGTTACCGGTCTCCACGTCCAGCCACCACATGCGCTGGCCCGCACCGCCTCCTGCCCCGGCGAGGCTTCCGGCGTCGTTGTACGCCGTCGCATAGCCGTGGACATAGGCGCAGGCGGGGGAAGCGGTGCCATCGCACATCCCGTAGGGGTTGCCGATGTCCGAGCCCATCACGGTGTTGTTTGCAGGCCACCACAGCGAGCCCACCGGCCCGGTGGCGGCGGTATTGACGTAGACGGCAGACTTGGTTCCCGCCGCTGCCTCGGAGCTGCGGTCCGCCCAGGCCAGTTGCTCCGCGAGGCAGGGGTTCGCCGTCGTTGGCCGGCCGCCGTTGATGCCCACCACGGCAAATGCGGGCGGTGCCGGAAGCTGACCGCCGCACTGGGGCCAGGAAATGTCGTTGCCCAGTGCCGCGGACTCCTGGGGCGAGGGCACCGCTCCGGAGTCCGCCTGGGCCGGGCCGGCCTGCCAAGCCAGCAGCAGGCAGGCCGAGGCCAGGATTCTCGATGCCTTCATGCTTTGCCCCCGTATCCGGAACTGACAGCTACGGGGCCTGTTGGCGGCCCCGTTGGCAGCCTAGGAGCGGTGGCCTCGGGCGGTCATGGGTAGCGGGTACTGGAGTTTCGGCAACCAGCCGGGGCAGGGGCACCTGCCGGGTACCTGTTTCAGCCTGTTCCGGTACTTGGGCGGCCGGTCGCAAGGCGCCGCCCCCAGGCAACCTTCAGCGAGATCGCCGGTGCGCAGTAGCGGGGAAGTCTAGCGGGGAACTTCAGCGCCGGCTGCCCGGTACCAGCCCGGCCACCAGCGACACCAGGGAGATGATGATTGCGGCCAGGATGGCCGTCCAGAAGAAGGAATCGATGGTGAGGTGCACGGGGGTGTAATCGCTGATCCAGGCTGTGAGGTAGAGCATGGCGGCGTTAATGACGATCGCGAACAACCCCAGGGTCAGGATGGTGATCGGGAGGGCGAGGAGGCTCACCAGCGGCCGCACCAGGGCGTTGACCACGCCGAATATAAGGCCGATGAACAGGTAGGCCAGGACTATCCCGATGGTTTCGGTGTCCTGCGAGATGCCGGTCCGTGCCACGGCATCGGAGGCTGCAGTGCTGGTGATGTCCATGCCGGGCAGGACCCAGCTTGCCACCCACAGGGCGGCCGCGTTGAAGATGACCCGAAGAATGAAGGAACCCATGGTCCCATGCTTCCACAACACCCTCCGGACATCCTGGCAAACCCTATTCCGGAACGCACCGGTGGCCTGCCCTCAGATTTATCCAATTGTGTCAACTCTATTGACAGAACAGAAAGCGGTTTCACAGACTAAAGAAACCGCTTTCTGATATGCCGCACAGTGACGTCGGCAGCGAAAGCGCGGTTCATTCCAATGGAGGAAGAGAGCACATGCGCATCACACGTCCTATGGCAGCGGCGGCTGCCGTGGCCACAGCGGCCGCCATCTGCCTGCCGGTCCAGGCCAATGCCACACCACCCTCATCACAATCGTCCGCAACCGCCCAGACCGCCCAGGTGCCGCTTGAACGACAGGTGCTCCAAAGCCGGGATGGCTGGGCATCGGCCGGTGCGGGGACTACGGGCGGCGCCAAAGCAACGGCGGACCGCGTCTTCGATGTCCACAGCCGGGCTGAACTGATGGCGGCGCTCGCAGTGACCGGAGCCGAACCCCGGATCATCCGGGTACACGGCGACATCCCGGCCAACTCGACGGCGGATGGCCAGGCACTGAACTGCGGCGACTACGCGGCAGGCACGGGCTTCTCCCTCGAGCAGTACCTCTACGACTACGATCCCGTCAGGTACGGGACTGACCGGGAACCGGCCGGGGAGCAGGAAAATGCCCGGCGCAAAGCGGCCGCCAACCAGGCAGCGGTCATCCGGTGGGACATTCCTGCCAACACCACCATCGTCGGAGCCACCCCGGACAGCAGCATCACCGGCGCGGCCCTGCGCATCAACCGGTCCAACAACGTCATTTTCAGGAACCTCACCGTCCGGGATTCGGCTGACTGCTTCCCCGCCTGGGACCCCACCGACGGCGACCACGGTAACTGGAACAGTGAGTACGACCTCCTCCAGGTCATCAACGGATCTACCAACGTCTGGGTTGACCACTCGCACTTCACTGACGCCCCCAACCTGGACATCAACCAGCCCTCGTACTTCGGACGCCCGTACCAGGTCCATGACGGAGCAGTGGACGTCACCAACGGCTCAGATCTGGTCACCCTGTCCTACAACCGCTTCTCCGACCATGACAAGCTCCTGCTGATCGGATCCACCGACTCGACCAGCCGCGGGGACGTGGGCAAGCTGCGCGTCACCATCCACCACAACTCCTTCGAGAACGTCGGCCAGCGCGCCCCGAGGGTCCGCTACGGACAGGTGGACGTCTACAACAACCACTTCACGACGTCGGCCGGCTCGCCTACGCCCTACACGTACACCTTCGGCGCGGGCGTCGAATCACACATCTATGCCGAGGCCAATGCCTTCACCCTGCCCCAGGACATTCCAGCATCCGCGCTGATCAGGCACTTCAAGGGCCAGGCCATCACCACGGTGGACAACACGGTCAACGGAAAGCGCGTGGATCTCCTGGCCGCCTACAACTCCGCCGCAACCGCCGATAAGCAGCTGGTGGCAGATGGATCCTGGACTCCCGCCTTGCGCATCAAGGTCCACCCGGCGCAGGCGGTGCCTGCCCTGCTTAAGGACAACGTGGGTCCCATCTACACAGCGGGGGTGAAGCGCTGATGCGGCGATTCACGCCCAGCCGGCGCACCGTGCTCGCTTCGGCTGCAACCGGCGCCCTTACCGCTGCGGCAGTCCTGGCCGGAGCAGCCCCGGCCGCGCACGCAGCCGGCGGCCCCGCCCGGGCGCAGTCCAACAGGAAACCGGTGATCTTCGTAGTGGGGGATTCCACCTCCTCCGCCTACCAGCGCTCGGAACGTCCCCGCGCCGGCTGGGGCCAGGCCCTGCCGCTGCTGCTCGGGCCGCAGGCGACGGTGTTCGACTACGCCTGGTCCGGCGCCTCCTCGAAAAGCTATGCCGACGCCGGCCTGCTGGGCGAGGTGGCGGAGGCGCTGCAACCGGGCGACTACCTGCTCATCTCCTTCGGCCACAACGACGAAAAAGTCGAGGATCCGTCACGCGGCACCGATCCGCAAACCACGTTCAAGGAGTACCTGGGCCGGTACCTCGACGCCGCATCAGCCGCAGGCGCCAAAGCCGTCCTGGTCACCCCCGTGGAACGGCGCCGCTTCAGCGCCCTCGGCGTTGCCCAGGACACCCACGGCGCCTACCCCCAGGCGATCAAGGAGCTCGCTGCGTCCCGCGGTGTTCCCCTGGTTGACCTGACGGCATCCTCCAAGGAGCTCTGGCAAAAGCTGGGGCCGGAGGGAACCACCTCGCACTTCCTGCATGCCACTCCCGGCCAGTACCCGCAGTACCCCAACGGCGTCACGGACAACACCCACTTCCAGGCGCAGGGCGCCTTGGCCGTGGCACAGCTTGTTGTCGCAGGACTGCAGGCGCAGCCGGCCGCACCGCCGGGATGGTTCCGGGAGCCCGGCGGGACGCTGGACCCGCTCTCAGCCATCTACTGGCCCAGCGAACGCCCGGTGGACAAGCCCCTGGTCCTCACCGTGGGAAACGGCGGGCAGTTCTCCACCGTCCAGGCCGCCGTCGACGCAGCACCGGCAAACAGCACCCGCCGTACGGAAATCAGGATCGCGCCCGGGACGTACCGCGAGCTGATCCGGGTACCGGCCAACAAACCGAGGGTGTCGTTCATCGGACGCGGGCAGGCGCCGGAGGACGTGGTGCTGGTCTACAACAATGCGTCCGGCACCCCGAAACCCGACGGCACGGGGACCTATGGCACCGGCGGGAGCACCAGCGTGCGGATCGACGGCCCGGATTTCACGGCAGTGAACCTGACGTTCAGCAACGACTTCGACGAAGCCGCTAATCCGGACATGAAGAACCGGCAGGCCGTGGCACTGTTCCTGGCCGGGGACCGGGCTGTCCTCCGCAATATCCGCTGCCTGGGCAACCAGGACACACTGCTGGTGGATTCCCCCGCCCGCGGTGTGGAGGCACGCTCCTACTTCACGGACTCCTACGTTGAAGGCGACGTGGATTTCATCTTCGGCCGGGGAACTGCCGTGTTCTCCGGCTGCCGGATCCGCTCCCTGGACCGCGGGTCCAGCACCAACAACGGATACGTCTCCGCCGGCAGCGTCAATATCGGGATCAAGCACGGATACCTGTTCACCCAGTGCCGCTTCGTCTCGGATGCAGCGGCCGGATCCGTCCATCTCGGCCGGCCATGGCATCCCAGTGGAGATCCGGAGGCCATTGCCCAGGTGCTGGTCCGCGACTCGTGGCTGGGAGCGCACATCTCCGGAACGCCGTGGACGGACATGAGCGGTTTTTCGTGGCAGGAGGCCAGATTCCACGAGTTCAACAACAATGGCCCCGGATCACGGGCAACCCCTGACCGGCCGCAACTGGATCCCCGCCTTGCAGAGGAGTTCACTGCTGGAGCGTACCTGCACGGGGCAGATGCCTGGGCGCCCCAGCTGGCCGGAAGCAAGGCCGACAGTACCGCCCTGAGCGTCGGCCAGCCCGCGTAAGGCGTGGTGAAGGGGTGCCGGACCGGGTCCCGCGGGTTCAGCGGGCCGGCCGGCACCCCCGGGTTCCAGCCCCGAGGGCGTGAACAATCGCAGCAGTAGGCTAGTTTTCATGACTTCCTCTGAAACCACGGCCGGCGGCATCGATCCGCGACCGGTGGTGGGCCGGCTGCCCCGCTACGCTGCCGGAAAGCCGCCCGCCGCCGTCGAAGGGCTGGCCAGCTACAAACTGTCCTCGAATGAGAATCCCCTGCCGCCGCTGCCGGCGGTCCTGGAAGCCATCGCACAGCAAACGGACTTCAACCGTTACCCGGACCCGCTCAGCAGCAGGCTCCGGGCGGCGCTCGCGGAATTCCTGCAGGTTCCCGCGGAGGACATCGTCACGGGGGCAGGCAGCCTGGGCGCACTCAACCAGATCCTGGCTGCCTTTGCCGGCCAGAACGACGACGGCAAGGCCGACGAAGTCATCTACGCCTGGCGTTCCTTCGAGGCCTACCCCATCAGCGTGGGCCTCGCCGGGGCCGAAAGCGTCCGCGTCCCGGTCACCGCCGACGGGCGGCACGACCTCGAGGCCATGGCGGCGGCGGTCAGCGCACGGACCAAGGTGATCCTCCTGTGCACGCCCAACAACCCCACCGGGCCTGCCTTGACCACCGCCGAAACCGAGGCCTTCATCCGGACAGTGCCTTCCAGCGTGGTGGTGGTTATTGACGAGGCTTACCAGGAGTTCGTCCGGGACACTGAAGCCGTGGATGGCATCGCCCTGTATCGCAAATACCCCAACGTGGTGGTGCTGCGGACCTTCTCCAAGGCCCACGGGCTGGCTGGCCTCCGAGTGGGTTACAGCATCGCCAACCCCGCCCTGACGCAGCACCTTCGAGTGGCCGCCACCCCCTTTGCGGTGTCGCAAATAGCCGAATCAGCCGCGATTGTTTCACTGCAGAATTTCGACCAGGTTGTAGGAAGGGTACAAAGCCTGGTGGACGAACGGGTCCGCGTAGTGGGCGGACTCCGGGACCTGGGCTGGGCTGTCCCGGACGCGCAGGGCAATTTTGTGTGGCTGGACCTGGGTGAGGCCAGCGCTGACTTTGCCGAGCAGGCAGGAGCCCGGGCCTTGTCTGTCCGGGCGTTTCCCGGGGAAGGCGTCCGGGTCAGTATCGGCGAGCAGGAAGCCAACACCCGGTTCCTGGAGCTGTGTGCGAACTATACAAAGGCGCCCCGGGGTTCCTAGCACTTAACAAGTAGGCCTGCGCCAACCTACTGAAGATAAAGTTAGGATCAGTAAGCCATTGTATATGCCGTTTCGGGAATGTATTCCCTGTGAGGCATATATCCCAGCGACATTGCATTGCATCCGCATGCGGGAAGCAAGGAGACGGTATGGGCACACATCTGCCTTCCACCGAGTTCGACGGAACAGCGGTTGACGACCAGCGGGAAGCTGACGCGGAAGCCGTCATGGGCCAACCCCCGGCGCAGATGGTCCAGTTGCTGGGCCCCGACGGGAAACTCGGTGCCGACCCCGTATACAGCAGCTACGCGGACAGGCTCACCCCCGAGGACCTGCGCGGACTGTACGCGGACATGGCCAGGATCCGGCGTTTCGACGTCGAGGCAACAGCCCTGCAGCGGCAGGGGCAGCTTGCGCTCTGGGTTCCGCTGACGGGCCAGGAGGCAGCCCAGATCGGTTCCGGCCGGGCCAGCCAGCCGCAGGACTATATCTTCCCCACCTACCGTGAGCACGGCGTGGCGCTGACCCGCGACGTGGACCTTGCCGAGCTGCTCCGCCAGTTCCGCGGCGTGTCCAACGGAGGCTGGAACCCCAAGGACACGAACTTCCACCTCTACACGCTGGTCCTGGCCGCGCAGACGCTGCACGCCGTCGGCTACGCCATGGGCATCCAGCGGGACCAGAAACTCGCTGCCGCCGCGGGCAAGGCCGGAAACGAACCGGACGCTGCGGTCATCGCCTATTTCGGTGACGGTGCCAGCTCCGAAGGCGACGTCCACGAGTCCATGGTCTTCGCCTCCTCGTACAGCGCGCCCGTGGTGTTCTTCTGCCAGAACAACCACTGGGCCATCTCGGTCCCCACCAACGTGCAGACCCGGGTGCCGCTGTCCAACCGTGCAAAGGGCTACGGCTTCCCCGGCATCCGGGTGGACGGCAACGACGTCATCGCGGTGCACGCCGTCACCGAGTGGGCGCTGGAGCATGCCCGCCAGGGCAAGGGACCGGTCCTCATTGAGGCATTCACCTACCGGGTGGGTGCCCACACCACTGCCGACGATCCCACCAAGTACCGCGGATCCGAGGAGGAGGACGCCTGGCGAGCCAAGGACCCGCTGGTGCGCCTGGAGAAGTACCTCCGCGCCGAGGGCCTGGCCGACGACGCCTACTTTGCCAAAGTGAAGGCCGACGGCGACGAGCTCGCCGCATACGTGCGCCGCACCGCCCACGACCTCGAAGACCCGGACATCAGGGCCGCATTCGCCAACGTCTATGCCGAAGCGCACCCCTTGGTCGCCGAGGAACTGGCCTGGTTCGAGGAATACAGCGCAGGATTCGCCGGCGGCGACGAACCGTCCGCCCAGCACGGTGCAGCAGCAAAGGCAGGCCACTGATGACCACCATGACCATCGCGAAGGCCATCAACGAAGGCCTTCGCGCCACGCTGGCGGCCAACCCCAAATCCCTGCTGATGGGCGAGGACATCGGCCCCCTGGGCGGCGTCTACCGGGTAACCGACGGGCTCATCGGCGAATTCGGCCCCGACCGCGTGGTGGACACCCCGCTGGCCGAGTCCGGCATCATTGGCACCGCGATCGGGCTGGCGCTGCGCGGCTACAGCCCGGTCTGCGAGATCCAGTTCGATGGCTTCGTGTTTCCAGGCTTCAACCAGATCACCACGCAGCTGGCCAAAATGCACGCCCGCAGCCACGGCAACCTCACCGTCCCGGTGGTCATCCGTATTCCCTACGGCGGCGGCATCGGCTCGGTGGAACACCACTCCGAATCACCCGAGGCACTGTTTGCCCACACCGCCGGCCTGCGCATCATCACCCCGTCCAACCCGCACGACGCCTACTGGATGGTCCAGCAGGCCGTGCAGTGCCAGGACCCGGTCATCATCTTCGAACCCAAGCGCCGCTACTGGCTCAAGGGCGAAGTGGACACCGCAGCCCCCGGCCCCGCCGGCGACCCCTTCAAGGCCCACATCCTGCGTGAAGGAACCGATGCCACCATCGTGGCCTACGGGCCGCTGGTTCCCGTGGCCCTCGCGGCTGCCGACGCCGCCCGGGAAGACGGCCACAGCGTGGAAGTCATCGACCTCCGCTCCATCTCGCCGCTGGACTTCGATACCGTCACAGCATCCGTGGAAAAGACCGGCCGGCTGATCGTGGCCCACGAGGCCCCCACCTTCGGTGGCATCGGCGGCGAGATCGCGGCCCGCATCAGCGAGCGTGCCTTCCATTCCCTCGAAGCCCCCGTCATCCGGGTGGGCGGCTTCCACATGCCCTACCCCGTTGCCAAGGTGGAGGAAGACTATCTTCCGGACATCGACCGCATCCTCGAGGCGCTGGACCGCGCCCTCTCCTACTGAGGACACCATGACGCTGAATAAATTCAACCTGCCGGACGTCGGCGAAGGCCTCACGGAAGCGGAAGTCGTTTCCTGGAAGGTCAAGCCGGGCGACTCCGTCGCTATCAACGACGTCCTGTGCGAAATTGAAACCGCAAAGTCGATCGTTGAACTGCCGTCCCCCTTTGCCGGGACCGTCACTGAACTCCTTGTGCCGGAAGGGGTGACCATCGACGTCGGAACGGCCATCATCAGCGTCAGCGACGACGTTGCCGGCGACCCCACGCCCGCGGACGTCCGGGCGCCCGAAGCTGCGGCGCAGCCGGAACAGGCAGCTGCACCCGTGCAGCCGCTGTACGGCAAGCTTCCTGAAGACGCACAGGAAAACGATAGGAACGACGCCGGCGCGCAGGGCAGTGCCCCGGCGGGAGGTCCGTTGGTGGGTTCGGGACCGAAGGCCGACGCCGTCAAGCGGCGCCCGCGCGTCACGCGGACGGTTGCGGCCAAGCCCGCCGACACGGTGACCGTCAACGCTCCCGAAGTGGAGCCGGTGCAGCCGCATACCCCGGCAGAGGTGACCGGACGCCCGGCAGCCGCCGCGGCCCAGGCCGGCCAGGCCGCCGTCGTGGATACCCGGCCCACGCTGGGTGGCACCATCACCGGGCTGGTCAACCGCGTCCTCGCCAAACCTCCCGTCCGGAAGATCGCCCGTGACCTCGGCATCGACCTGGCCGACGTCGTGGCCACCGGCTCCCGGGGCGAGGTGACCCGCGAGGACCTGGTCAGTTACCAGGCGCAGCGCGACGCCGAACTGGACAAGGCGGACGGCTTCTGGGGCAAGGCGGGCAAGCCGCAGGACCAGCGGATCGAGAGTATCCCGGTCAAGGGCGTGCGCAAGGCAACCGCCAAGGCCATGGTGGACTCGGCCTTCGCGGCCCCCCACGTCAGCATCTTCGTGGATGTGGACGCGAGCCGGACCATGGAATTCGTCAAGCGGCTCAAGGCCTCACGCGACTTCGAAGGAATCAAGGTCTCGCCGCTCCTCATCCTGGCCAAGGCCGTCATCTGGGCGGCCGCCCGGAACCCCAGCGTCAATGCCTCGTGGGTTGAGAGCGCGGATGGAAGCGGTGCCGCCGAGATCCAGGTCAAGCACTTCATGAACCTGGGCATTGCCGCGGCAACCCCGCGCGGCCTGATGGTGCCCAACATCAAGGATGCGCAGGATTTGTCCCTGAAGGAACTGGCGCTGGCCCTGAACCACCTGGCCACCACGGCGCGTGCGGGAAAGACGCAGCCGGCGGAGATGCAGGGCGGCACGCTGACCATCACCAACATCGGCGCCCTGGGGATTGATACCGGCACGCCCATCATCAACCCGGGTGAGGTGGCCATCGTCGCCTTCGGCACCATCAAGCAGAAGCCTTGGGTCCTGGACGGGGAAGTGATTCCGCGGTGGATCACCACCCTGGGCGGCTCCTTCGACCATCGCGTGGTGGACGGCGACCTGTCGGCCCGGTTCATGGCCGACGTCGCAGCCATCCTGGAAGAACCCGCGCTGCTCCTTGACTGAGGCGGGGGTGAAGGCAGGGACTGGCGTGGCCGGGTCCGGCCGCGCCATCCGGGTGAAGAACAAAACCGCCCGGTGGCTGACCGAGGCGTTCCAGCCGCCGGTGGTGGTGTCCGTCCAGCTGCTGATCAGCCCGCTGGTCCAGGACGGTTTTCCCGCCACCATGGCTTACGGGGCGCTTGCTGCCCTGTTTGTCTGCGTGCTGCCCCTGCTCCTGCTGCTGGCCCTCGTCCGGCTGGGAAAGGTCACGGACCACCACGTCAGTGACCGCCGGCAGCGCCTTCCCGTGCTGCTGATGGCACTGGCGTCCATCCTTGCCGGGCTGCTGGTGCTGGCGGCGGCGGGTGCTCCGGCCAGTGTCATCGCCATGGTGCTGGCAGTGGTGGGGGGAGTGGTGGTGCTTGCAGCCGTCAGCCCGTTCTGGAAGATCAGCGGGCACGCCGCCGCCATCTCCTGTTCGGCTGTTGTCGCGGTCCTGATGCTTGGCGCCGCCTGGGCGCCGCTGCTGCTGCTCATACCGACGGTCGGCTGGTCGCGGGTGGTCCTGCGCGCCCACACCCTGGCGCAGGTGGTGGCAGGCTCGCTCTTCGGCGGTGTGGTGATGGCAGGAATCTGGTGGCTGCTGAAGCTGTGGCTGGTGCCGTAGGCGGCGGTGCCGCCCGGAACTGCTAGTAGGCCGGGTAGGCGTACATCATCTCCACAGCGGCGGAGTCGCCCGTGGAGGATGCAATGACGACGGCGGCGCCCACCATGAGTGCGGACCAGGCCGCGGCGGCACCGGTCATGATGGAGAGCAGCTTCCAGTCCTCGCGCATGACGCTGCGGACCGTGCGGGGGAGGTTAAGGTCCGGGGCGATCATGTTCGGCGCGGAGTCGGTGGTGCCGTCATCCAGCAGCGCAACCACCGTGCCATTGCCGCGGTCCACGCGCATGGAGCAGATGTGGTTTCCGTGGCGGGCCAGGAGGATGTCGTGGCCTACGAGCTGGCGGCGCTGAAGAGTGATCAAGGGGTCCCCTCTAGTGGTGGGTTGTTGTCGTCCGCACCGTTGAGGGCTCCCTCAATTTTACCGTTTCGCCCGTAGCTGAATGGGTGTTTTGGGCGTGAGAACGCCCACCCCCCGCAGCGATCTGTGCCACCACGGGGAGTGTCGGGCGTAACTCCTAGTCGGCGTCGTAGGTGTTCGCGATGTACACGTCGCACGGGGCGTTGTGCGCCACGCTGTTGGCCACGCTGCCCAGCACCCGGCCGATGCCCTGCATGCGCCGGTTACCCACCACGATGATCTTTGCGTCCATGCGGATAGCTTCCTTGATCAGGGCGTCTGCCGGACGGCCGCGCGCCGCCGAGTAGGTCACCTTGATCTGCCCGCCCAGGGACTCGGCCACCGTCCGGGCCACGTGCTCGGCCCCGTCCGCGTCGGACACAATCCACTGGTCACTGCCACTGCCGAAGACTTCCGTGCGGTCGCTGTCAAAGGCCGAAACAACGTGGAGCGTGGCGCCCAGCGCTGCTGCCAGGTCCCGGGCCGACTCTGCGGCCTTCTTGGCTGTACCGCTTCCGTCGACGCCTACAACGATGATTCCGCTCATGAAATGCTCCTTTGCTTGGTTCCTGACGGCACTAATGAGCCCAACGCTACCGCGCGGCCAGCGCTTCCTGCAGTACCGGCGCCAGGCGGCGCACCCCTTCACGGATGGCATCCGGCGGGACGGCGCTGAACGCGAGGCGCAGTTTGTTGGACGGCTCGTCCGACGGCGTGAAGGCGGCCCCCGGAATGAAGACCACTCCGGCGTCGATCGCCTTGTGCAGGAGGGGGTAGGTGTCCACGCCTTCGGGCAGCGTCACCCAGACGAAAAAGCCACCGTCCGGGCTGGTCCAGGAGGTGCCCTCCGGCATGTACTCGGTCAGGGCCGCCAGCATGGCCCGGCAGCGTTCGGCATACAGTCCGCGGTAGGTGGCGATCTGGCCCTTCCAGTCGTAGTCACGCAGGTAGGCCGAGACGAGCATCTGGTTCAGGGCCGGCGGGCAGAGCGTGACGGCCTCGGCGGCCAGGTAATACCGCCGCTGCAGGTGCTCCGGCACCAGCGCCCAGCCGATCCGCAGCCCGGGCGCGAAGATCTTGGAGAACGAGCCCATGTAGATCACGTCATCCGGGTTGGCGGCGCGCAGTGGGGCCAGCGGTGCGCCGTCGAACCGCAGCAGGCCGTAGGGGTTGTCCTCGATGATCAAAATATTCGCATTGCGGCATATATCCACGATCGCCTGACGCCGTTCCGCGGCAAGGGTTATGCCCGAGGGGTTGTTGAAGCTGGGGATGGTGTACAGGAACTTGATGCTTTTCCCGGCCAGCTGGAGGGCGGCGATGCGGGCTTCGAGGAGCTCGGGGACCAGTCCGGACTGGTCCATGGCCACGGTTTCCACCTGCACTTGGTAGGCCTCGAACGTGTTCAGGGCGCCAACGTAGGTGGGGTCCTCCACCAGGACGACGTCGCCGGGGTTGCAGAACAGCTTGGTGGCCACGTCCTGGGCTGACTGGGAGCCGGCCGTGATCACCACGTTCTGCGGCAGCGCATCCACGATCCCTTCGGCTGCCATCACCTCGCAGATCTGCGTGCGGAGCTCTTCCGTGCCCTGGCCTGCGCCGTACTGCAGGGCGGTGAGTCCTTCCTCGGCGATGATCCGGCCAGCCGTTTCCGCCAGCCGGTCGAGCGGGAGTGACTGCAGGTAGGGACTTCCGCCGGCCAGCGACACCAGGCCGGGGCGCAGCGAAATGTCGAAGACGTCACGTACAGCCGACTGCCTGATGTTCGCGGCACGCTCGGAGAACAGTTCCTCATGGCGGTGGGCCGAGGTGGCCGCTCGCTCGATGGCGTCAATGGCTTCGGCTGGAAGGGACGCGGCTGCCGCGTCGATTGTTTCGTGGCTCACACGCTCAGGATACAACTGAATGTTGCCTGAAAAGCAACACTTGTTGTTCCAGGAATTACTGGCCGCCGGATCATCCTGCTCCGGTTCCTTCCAGCCGCAGCACCTCTGCCAGTGGCCGTCCGTTGAGGTAGACCTGAGCCCTGACGGCACCCACCGCGGCCAGTGCCGTTTGGGTGAGCTGGGCTTCGAGGCGCGGAATGTCGCACACGCCGCCCAGGCTTACTGCCCCCGACAGATAGACGGTCACGGCACTGCCATCGAAGCTGCCGGACAGGAACTTGAGCCGCGAGCCGGCCAGCGCGTTGTAGATTTCGGCACCGGAGGGGACTTCCAACGCCGGAATACTGGCACCGCTGCCTGCCCCCAGGAGGGCGTTCATGGCGGCGGGCAGCGGATCCTTGCCCGCGGGCCGTGCCTGGTCCACGCCGACCAGGCTGTCATTGCAGCCGAACCGCACTCCGTTGTTGCCGCCGTCGTCCAGCAGGACGAAGTAGGCCGTGACGGTCCCCTGGGCCGCGGGCACCCTTTCCGGCGCGGCCGATGGGGACGGCGTCGTGGAGGGCTGCGGTTCAGCTGATGCTGGGGTGCGCGGTTCCGGTTCCGCGCTGGCGGCCGAACCGGGCCGGCCCGTCCCCGCCTGTCCGGACGCGGCAGCGGTTTCCGGCGTGGCGGCGGACGGCTGCTGCGGGGTCGTCCCGCCTGGTGGGGTGCCGGAACCGGAGGGGATGGCAGCCGGTCCGGCCGGAGGCGGTGCTTGCGGCTGCGGGGCCGGCACGGCGGCGCCCGGAGTCGCGGCGGAGCTCGCTGCACTACCGTCCCGCGGTGGGGCCGGGAGCCCATCGCAGGCGGCGAGCCACAGCGGAAGCACCAGGGTGGCAGTGGCCGCCACCCACAGACCCCGCCGCCCCCGGGTTGCCGCTACTCCTGGCATGCTGCACCGCAATTCCATCCGGTTTTTCCAGTGGATTAACGTTACGGCCGGGCTCGCGTTCGGAGATGTCCGTGCGGTACCGGTTGGGACAAGAGTTGGTCACGGCGGAGCGCGGACGGCAGTCCGTGGGAGGAGCTGCAGGGTGCGGGCCGGGAAGGGCCACGCAGATACAGCTGCGCCCGGCAACGCAGATGCGTACCGGGCGCGGCGGGAAGTGCGCGGTTGGTCCGCGCGGGTGGCTAGGCTGCCGGGGCGGCCACTGCCAGTGCGTCGAAGACGCCCTTGATCTGCTCTACAACTTCGGCGTCGTCCTTCGGGTGGATCTCGGCGAAGCGCACCATGGAGCCGGGAACGGCGAGCTTGACGTCCTCAATGACCTGGGCGCCGGCAATGCCGGCGGCCTTGCGGGCTTCGTCCTGTGCCCAGACGCCGCCGAACTGGCCAAAGGCGGTGCCCACGACGGCGGTGGGCTTGCCCGCGAGTGCGCCGGCGCCGAAGGGGCGGGACAGCCAGTCGATGGCGTTCTTCAGGGGAGCGGGGACGGTGCCGTTGTACTCCGGGGTGACCAGGAGGATGGTGTCGGCTTCGCTGGCGGCGGCGCGCAGCGCGGCGGCAGCGGCGGGAACCTGGCCCTCGACGTCGATGTCCTCGTTGTAGAACGGGATGTTGCCCAGGCTGTCGTGGATGACAACGTCCACCTGCTCGGGGGCGTTGAGCTGGATGGCCTCAGCCAGCTGCTGGTTGGTGGACCCGGCGCGCAGGCTGCCGACAAGGGTAAGGATGGTGCTCTTCGTCATGGGAACTCCTTGGTAGGGGCCGCGGGAGGGCCGCAGGCCTTGTCAAAGCTAGGGCATGAGATGCCTTCACCAGACTAAACGGACCATAGTCCGTTTATTATTCCCGGGGTCTAAACTGAGTGCTGTGACCTCCATCCCACTGCGCCCCGAGCCGACTCCCGCAGCGGCCGAACGCAGCGATGCCGCACGGAACCGGGAGCGGCTCCTGCTCGCTGCCAGGGAGCTGATTGCCGACTGCGGCATCGAGGGTCTCACCATGGACCGCCTCGCGGAGCGGGCCGGGGTGGGCAAAGGGACGGTATTCCGCCGCTTTGGCAGCCGGGCCGGCCTGATGCTGACACTGCTCAACGACTCCGAAGCGGACTTCCAGGCACGGTTCATGTTCGGCCCGCCGCCGCTTGGGCCGGGAGCTCCGGGCCTGGAGCGGCTCATCGCCTTCGGTGCTGAACGCATTGCCTACGTGGTGGAATTCGGCGACTTGGTCCTCGCCGCCGAAAATGCCTCGCGGGGGAGGTTTGAAGTGCCCGCCGCGGCGCTTTGGCTCCGGCACATTGAGGTGCTGCTGAGGGACGAAGGATTCGACGCCGACCCTTGGCTTATGGCGGGCTCGCTCAGTGCCGCCCTGGACCCCGAACGCCTCCTCGACCTGGTCCGCCGGCACGGCGTTCCGCCGGGGCGGCTGGTGGATTCCTGGCGGGATCTTGTCACACGCGTGGTGGCGGCCGCGTAGATTAGCCCCCGGGGCGGGATCAGTCCAGTCAAATCAACTTCACAGAGTTATTCATAACGATCTGATACGGGCGTGTCCTTTTCCGGGCATTGGCGGGCATCTTGCGTTTACGGCTGTGATAGTATCCTCTGGAATGTGACCCGCAACATAGTCCATCAGGACCAGCCTGCAAGGGCTGCGGGAGCCAGCTACCCGCTGGCAACGGACTCCGGCGACGCGGCACAACCCCCGCCCAGCCGGGGAAGACGGAAGGACCATCGCGTGATTGTTGTTTTGCCCCGCATTCCGGCACACCGGCGGGCCTGGCTGTGTCCGCCGCAGCAGCACGTGGCGGCGAAGCAAAAGTAGCCGTCCCATGCTCAAGTACCTTGCCAAGCGCGGCATCACGTATGTGGTGATGATCTTCCTGACCACGTCCGCCGGATATTTCCTGGCGGTCAGCTCCCTCAAACCGGCGCTGCTGGAGCAGGAGCGCATTCCCCGGCCCACGCCTGAACAGGTGGCCAACTCGATGCGCCTCAAGGGCCTCGATCCTGACCTGAACGCCTGGGAGCGCTACGTCCAGTGGCTTACCGGCGTCGTCACCCGCTGGGACTGGGGCAGGAGCCCCAACGGCGCATTCATCAACGCCGAATTTGGTGACCGCGTGTGGATTTCCACCCGGCTCTTCCTGGCGTCCATCATCCTCACGCTCGTTATTGGCGTTGCCCTTGGCGTGTACTCGGCCGCCCGGCAGTACAAATTCCAGGACCGCGTCATCACGTCCTACAGCTACCTGGCCTACATCGTCCCCGCTCCCATCGCCTACTTCCTGGTGCAGTTGGGGGCCATCAACATCAACGAGTCGGTGGGCCAGCGCATCTTCTTCGTCACCGGCATCTCCACCCCGGGGATGGAGCCCGGCTGGGCGCAGATAGTGGACATGGCGGCACACTATGCCGTCCCCACGGTGGCCATCACGCTGGTGGGCTGGGGCGCGTACCAGATCGCCCAGCGCCAGTACCTGTTGGACAACGTCAACGCCGACTTCGTCCGGACCGCCCGCGCCAAGGGCCTGAGCAGGAACCAGGCCATTGCCCGGCACGCCCTCCGAGTGTCCTTCATCCCGGTGGCCCAGAGCATCGCCTTCACCATCCCGGCCATCTTCGCCGGCGGTTTCTTTGCCGAGAAAATCTTCGCCTGGCCCGGCGTCGGTTCCTGGAGCATTGACGCCATTTCCCTCCAGGACGTCAACGCCGCCACCGCCACCCTGGCCTACGGCTCAGTCATCTTCGCCCTGGGCGCCATCCTGGCAGACTTTGCCACCACCCTGGTTGACCCGAGAGTGCGGGTGCAGTAACCATGACAAACCTCAACGCAGTGGATCCAGCCGCAGTGGCGCAGGACGCGCACCTGGAAAGCGCGGACGTCGTCATCGGCAAATCCACCATCATTTTCCGGCGCTTCATGCGGAACAAGACCGCCGTGGCCGGCCTGGTCATCTTCCTCGCGCTCACCGTTTTCTCCTTCGTGGGTGGCTTCTTCACCACCTGGGACAAAGAAACCATCGATCCCTTTAACATCGGCATGCCACCATCGGCCGAGCACTTCCTGGGCACCTCGCAGGCTGGGATCGATCTCTACGCGATGACCGTTGAAGGCACCCGCATCTCCATCCTGATCGGCCTGATCGTGGGACTGGTCTCGGTGCTGATCGCGGCGGTCTACGGCTGCACCATGGCCTATTTCGGGGGCAAGGTGGACAAGGTGATGCTCTTCGTCCTCGAAGCGCTCATCATGATGCCGGCACTGCTCGTGGTTGCAGTGGCCACCAGCGGCGGCGGCGCCGGACTCAAGCGCGACCTTCCGTCCTGGCTCCTGCTGATCATCGTCCTGCTCGTGTTCAGCTGGATGGGCACCGCCAGGCTGATCCGGTCACTGTCCATGTCCCTGATGCAGCGCGACTTCGTGAAGGCGGCCCAGTACATGGGCGTCCCGCCGCGGCGGATCGTCTGGCGGCACCTGGTCCCCAACATCGGTTCCCTGCTGGTACTGGACATCACCCGCGGCGTCACCGGCGCCATCCTCGCCGAAGTGGCGTTCTCCTTCATCGGCATCGGCATCAAGGTTCCGGACGTCAGCCTGGGCGTCCTGATCGGCGGCGCCACCTCGCAGGTGCAGACCTTCCCCTGGATGTTCTGGGTGCCGCTGACGGTGATGTTCCTGCTCACCGGTTCCCTGGCCATGATGAACGACGGCCTGCGGGACGCGTTCGATCCAAGTTCCAGTTCCACGGGCAAGGCCCGAAGGGCCAGGAAAATCCGGGCGGAGAAGAGCAAATGAGCAGCGAAACCACTACCGGATCCGGTACCACCGCATCGGTCAACTCCACCGCCGACGCCGTTGAGCGGCTGCACATAGCGGGCCTCCACGCACCCACCGACGCTGTGCTCTCCGTGCGTGACCTCAACGTCCGGTTCAACTCCGAAAACGGCGTGGTCCACGCCGTGCGTGGCGTGGACTTCGACCTCCTGCCAGGCAAGACCCTGGGCATCGTGGGCGAATCCGGCTCGGGGAAGTCCGTGACCTCGCTGGCCATCATGGGCCTGCTTCCGGAGACCGCCGAGGTCACCGGTTCGGTCCGGCTCAAGGGCCGCGAACTGCTGGGGCTCAGCGACAAGGCCATGTGCGAATACCGCGGCAATGAGCTGGCCATGGTCTTCCAGGATCCGCTGTCGTCCCTGACGCCCGTATATACCGTGGGCACCCAGATCATCGAAGCGCTGACCATCCACAACCCCACCATGAGCAAGCAGGCCAAAGAAGCCCGCGCCGTCGAGCTCCTGGCCATGGTGGGAATTCCCAGCCCGAAGGACCGGCTGAAGGCCTTCCCGCACGAATTCTCCGGCGGCATGCGCCAGCGCGTGATGATCGCCATCGCCATCGCCAACAACCCCCGGGTGCTTATTGCTGATGAGCCGACGACGGCCCTGGACGTCACCATCCAGGCCCAGGTCCTGGAAGTGCTGCACACCGCGCAGGAGGAAACCGGCGCCGCCGTCGTGATGATCACGCACGACCTTGGCGTGGTGGCGGGCATGGCGGACGACATCATGGTGATGTACGCCGGAAAGCCCGTGGAAACCGGCGCGGTGGACGATATCTACTACAACCCCCGGATGCCCTACACGCTGGGCCTGCTCGGCGCCGTCCCCCGTGTGGACGTCTCGGAAAAGTCCTCCCTGGTGCCCATCGACGGCATACCGCCGAACCTGCTGCACACCCCCACGGGCTGCTCCTTCGCACCGCGCTGCCCGCTGGCCACAGAGGCCTGCCTGGAGGGGGAACCCGCCCTGGCGCCCGTCCCCGGCGCTGCCCTCCACCACGCCGCGTGCATCAAGTCGGCAGCCCTGGGCGGGGACGTGGACGTCCATGACATTTTCTCCGCTCCGCCGGTTCCGGAATCCCGCTTCGACGCCATCCCGCGGGAAAACCGCTCAACCGTCCTCGAGCTCAGGGACGTGCGCAAGCACTTCCCGCTGACCAAGGGCGCGCTGCTCAAGAAGCGAATCGGCACTGTCAAGGCCGTGGACGGCCTGAGCTTCGACGTCCGAGAGGGCGAATGCTTCTCCATCGTGGGCGAATCGGGCTCCGGAAAAACCACCACGCTCCTGGAAATCATGGAGTTCCACAAGGACCAGGACGGCGAGGTGGTGATCGGCGGCATCAGCAACAAGCAGGCCGCCGACGCCAAGACCAAGAACGCCATGCGGCGCGAACTGCAGATGGTGTTCCAGGACCCCACCGGCGCCCTGGACCCCCGGTTCACCGTGTACGAGGTCCTCGCGGAACCGCTGCAGAACGCCGGCCTGGACCGCCAGGCCATCCGGAAGCGGATCATGGAGCTGATGAGGCTGGTGGGCCTGCAGCCGGACCACGTGAACCGGTTCCCCAACCAGTTCTCCGGCGGCCAGCGCCAGCGCATCGGAATCGCCCGCGCGCTCGCCGTTAATCCCAAGCTGGTGGTCCTGGACGAACCGGTCTCGGCGCTGGACGTTTCGGTGCAGGCCGGGGTCATCAACCTCCTGGACAAGCTCCGCGCGGAACTTGGACTGAGCTACCTCCTGGTGGCCCACGACCTCTCGGTTGTCCGGCACATCTCCAACCGCGTGGCGGTGATGTACCTGGGCAAGATCGTGGAGATCGGCGAGGTGGACCGCGTGTTCGACAACCCGCGCCACCCGTACACCCGCGCCCTGCTGTCCGCCATCCCGGTGCCGGACCCCCAGATGGAACGCACCCGCGAACGCATCATCCTCAAGGGCGACCTCCCGTCTCCCCTGGACGCCCCCAAAGGCTGCAACTTTGCCACCCGCTGCCCGGTGTTTGCCGCCCTCCCTGCCGCGAAGCAGGAAAAGTGCCTCACCCTGGAACCGCCGCTGGAAGCCGTGTCCCCGTCGTCGTCGGCCCAGGCACTGGAACCCGGGGCACCTGCACCGGATCAGCGTTTCGCCTGCTTCTTCCCCGACGGAGAACTGGACGAAGACATGCTGGTGACCCACGACCAGGCGGAACACCATGCACCCTAGATTTAGCCGACCCACCCGCACCACTCGCATCAACGAAGGGAAAACCATGAGGAATCTGAACAGGATCGGCGGAGCTGCAGCCATTGCTGCGGCTCTGGCGCTGACGGCCTGCGGCAGTGGCGGCTCCACGGGGCCGGAGACAGCCAAGGGGCAGGAGGCAGGCAGCGACCTGTCCAAGCTGATCAGCATCAACGAGAAGCCGGCAGCAGATCTTGAGCAGGGCGGCAAGGTCACCCTTCCGCTGGGCAACATCGGCCCGGACTTCAACGGCTTCTCCAACAACGGCAACAGCGCGGACAACTCCGCCCTGCAGGTCCCCATCAACCCGGTTGCCATGAACAGCGGCGGCATGGGTGGCTGCTGGAAGGTCGACTTCACCGGAAAGGTCACGCCCAACACGGACTTCTGCGAGTCCGTGGAGAGCGAGGTCACGGACGGCAAGCAGACCATCACCATCAAGGTCAATGACAAGGCCACCTACAACGACGGCACACCCATCGACGTGAAGGCGTTCCAGAACACCTGGAACATCCTCAAGAGCCCGGACAACGGCTACGACATCGTCAGCTCCGGCGCCTACCAGTTCGTCGAGTCGGTAGAGGCCGGCAGCAGCGACAAGGAAGTCATCGTCAAGACCACACAGCCGGTCTACCCCATTGACTCGCTCTTCTTCGGCCTGATCCA
The DNA here is from genome assembly GCF_000022025.1 of Pseudarthrobacter chlorophenolicus A6. Lineage (GTDB taxonomy): Bacteria > Actinomycetota > Actinomycetes > Actinomycetales > Micrococcaceae > Arthrobacter > Arthrobacter chlorophenolicus. Next base: position 4,248,101 of record NC_011886.1, on the reverse strand, counting down.
CCCGGCCGTGAACAGCCCGGAGATCTTCAACGAAGGCTTCAACGGCAACATGCACGCCGAGTGGATGGCCGGCCCGTTCAAGCTTGACCAGTACGACTCCGCTGCCAAGACGGTGACTCTTGTTCCCAACGAAAAGTGGTGGGGCAAGAAGCCGGTACTGGCCAACGTCACCTTCCGCCAGCTGGAGAGCAGCGCCCAGATCGCCGCCTTCAAGAACGGTGAAATCGACGCCGTTTCGGCCAACACCATCACTCCGTACAAGCAGCTGGAAGGCACCAAGGACGCAGATATCCGCCGTGGCCAGCGCCTGTTCGCCGGCGGCATGAACATCAATGCCCAGAAGGTCACCGACGTCGCCATTCGCGAAGCCATCTTCGCCGCCGTGGATCGCGAAGCCCTCCGCAAGGTCCGCTTCAACGGCCTGAACTGGGAAGAGCCCAGCTCCGGCTCCATGATGCTCCTGCCGTTCTCCGAGTACTACCAGGACAACTACCCCGTGAAGGAAACAGGTCCGGACGCTGCCAAGAAGGTCCTGACGGATGCCGGCTACACGGCCAACGCCAACGGCATCATGGAGAAGGACGGCAAGCCTGCCGCCTTCAAGATCAGCAACTTCGGTGACGATCCCACCACCCTGGCCTTCACACAGACCCTGCAGAAGCAGCTGCAGGCCGGCGGCATGGACGTCGGAATCGACCAGCGTGCTTCCGCCGACTTCGGCAAGGTCATCGGCGGCCGCGACTTCGACATGAGCGTTTCGGGCTATACCGTAGGCCCGGACGCCACCGACGCGGTGAAGCAGTACTACGATTCCAAGACCAACGAGAACCAGCTGGGCGACGCCGAGCTGGACAAGAAGATCGCCGACCTCGCCTCCATCGAGGACAACGCCGAGCGCAACAAGGCGGCCATGGAGGTCGAAAAGGAGCACATGGCGAAGTACTTCTCCATGGGCGTGGTCATGAACGGCCCGCAGATCTCCTTCGTCCGCACGGGCCTCGCCAACTACGGCCCGTCGCTGTTCCAGAGCCTGTCCCAGGTTCCGGACTGGACCACCCTGGGCTGGGAAAAGAAGTAATCCCGCCCGCCGCTTAGCAGCAGCCGGGGCCGGCGCCTCCCGAAAGGGGGACGCCGGCCCCGGCCGTTTAACCGACAGCGAATAACCGATGGCCGGATTGCCGAAAGGCGGAGGTGCAGCACCGCGCAGCGGTGACACGCGCGCCGGAGTAGCGTTGGTGGCATGAGCGGAACTGAAGCTGAGCCACGCACCATCCGTACCGCCGTCGTAGGCTTTGGACTCTCCGGCAGCGTCTTCCACGCGCCCCTGCTGGACGCGGACAACAGGTATTCGCTGGACGTCGTTGCCACCTCAAACGCCGACCGCCAGGAGGCGGCGAAAGGCCGCTACCCGGGGGTCAAGACGGTCCGCGACGGCGAGGCGGTCCTGGAGCTGTCTGACGCCCTGGACCTGGTGGTGCTGGGAACCCCGCCGGCCACGCATTACCCGCTGGCCAAAGCGGCGCTGGAAGCCGGGCTGGACGTGGTGGTGGACAAACCGTTCGCCATCTCCAGTGAAGAAGGGCAGGAGTTGACCGGGCTGGCCCGCAAGCTCGGGAGGGTCCTCACCGTCTTCCACAACCGGCGCTGGGACGGCGACTTCCTGACCCTGCGGAAGCTGCTCGCCGCTGAGGCTGTGGGCGAAGTGACTCGGTTCGAATCACGTTTCGAGCGGTGGTCGCCCAACATCGCGAAGGCCTGGAAGGCGCGGGCCACGGCTGCCGAAGGCGGGGGTGCGCTGTTTGATCTCGGCAGCCATCTGATCGACCAGGCACTGCAGCTCTTCGGCCCTGCTGACGTAGCCCACGCCGAGCTGCAGGCCCGCCGCTCCGACGAGCGGGCCGATGACGACGTCTTCCTGGTGCTCCGCCACCACTCGGGGGTGGCCAGCCACCTCAGCATGAACATGCTCTGCGCGCAGCAGGCCCCGCGGTTCCGTGTGCTGGGGTCGGTGGGAGGCTTCACCAAGCACGGCGTGGACCCGCAGGAGCCGTACATTGTGGCCGGCGGCAGCCCCCTGGACCAGGAGTACGGCGTGGAGGCACCCGAGTGGGCGGGCCTCCTGGGGCGCGACGGCCACCTGGACCGGCTTCCCACCGAACGCGGCAACTACCCCGGGTTCTACCGCCTCCTGGCAGACAAGATCCTCGACGGCGGAGCGGAGTCATCCCTGCCCCTCCCGGTTGATCCCGAGGACGCGGTGGAGGTCCTCAAGATCATAGAAAAAGCGCGGGAACTGGCTTAAACGCATCGGTGGTTGAGCTTGTCGAAACCCCAGCTTCGACAAGCTCAACCACCGATTGGACCCTTAGGCCGAGACGAGCTCGTGCCAGTCGGAAACCAGGGGCAGGTTGTGTGCCTCGGACACGGAGTGGTGAGCCACGTGGCCAGCGGCGATGTTGAGGCCGGCAGCGAGGGCGGGATCGCGGTCAAAGGCTGCCTTGACGCCCAGGTTCGCGAGGGACACGGCGTAGCGCAGGGTGACGTTGGTCAGGGCGTACGTGGAGGTGTTCGGTACGGCGCCGGGCATGTTGGCCACGCAGTAGAAGATGGTGTTGTGCACCTTGTACGTGGGTTCCTGGTGCGTGGTGGGGTGGGTGTCCTCGAAGCAGCCGCCCTGGTCCACGGCAATGTCCACCAGGACCGAGCCGGGCTTCATGCGGGCAACGAGGTCGTTCGTGACCAGCTTGGGGGCCTTGGCGCCGGGGATCAGGACGGAACCGATCACCAGGTCGGCATCCACTACGGACTTTTCGATCTCGTAGGCGTTGGAGGCCACGGTCTTCAGCCGGCCCTGGTACTGGGCGTCCAGTTCGCGGAGGCGGTTGATGTTGATGTCCAGGATAGTGACATCGGCACCCAGGCCCAGGGCCATGGCGGCGGCGTTGGTGCCGGCCACACCTGCGCCGAGGACAACAACCTTGGCGGGACGGACGCCGGGAACGCCGCCCAGCAGGACGCCCTTGCCGCCGGCGGGAGCCATCAGGGAGGAGGCGCCCACCTGGACGGACAGCCGGCCGGCCACCTCGGACATGGGGGCGAGCAGCGGGAGGGTGCGGCCCTCCTGGACGGTCTCGTAGGCAATGGCGGTGACGCCGGAGTTGATCAGCTCCTGGGTCAGCTCGGGCTCGGCGGCCAGGTGCAGGTACGTGAAGAGGATCAGGCCCTTGCGGAACCGGTGGTACTCAGCCTTGACGGGCTCCTTGACCTTCATGACCATGTCCGCGCGGGACCAGACGTCATCGGCTTCGGTGACGATCTCGGCGCCGGCGATGGCGTATTCCTCATCGGTGATACCGGAACCCAGGCCCGCGCCGCGCTCCACCAGCACCGAGTGGCCGTGGGTGCGGAATTCGTGCACGCCGGCGGCGGTGATGGCGACGCGGAACTCGTTGTTCTTGATTTCTTTCGGGACACCGATGATCATCGTGGGCTCCAGGTTCTCGGCGGGTAAGCCGGAAAGTGCGGAAGGATTTCGTCTTTCCACGATAAATCCGCTGTGAGCCAGCCGACATTGGCCGCGATGGAGGCCGCCGGCGGATTCCCCGGAATTCCGCGGAATCCGGTCCACTTGGGTAGACATATGTCGAGGGTGGAAGCGTCAGGTGTCGCCTGTTGTCCGTTCGTGCCCACGGGCCGCCGGGCAGTAATGTTGGCGCATGCAGCAGCAGGGTGTGGAACAGCTCGTGGAGCAGGTGGCGCAGAAGCTGGGCCGGGGCCTTTCGCTGGAGGACCTGGACGGCCTGCTCCTCGCCTACAGCTCCAACCAGTCCCATGCGGACCGGGTGCGCGTGAACTTCCTGCTCAGCAAGAAGGTGCCGGCGGACGTGAGCGCCTGGCAACTCTCGCAGGGCATCGCCACTGCCGTTCGGCCCGTGGTGGTGCCCGCCAATCCGGACCTGGGCATGCTGGGCCGCGTCTGTGTCCCGCTGATGGTGCGCGGCTTCCGCGTCGGCTACCTGTGGGTGCAGCAGGACTCGGCGGAGGAGAGCCCGACGGCGATCCTCACCCAGCTGCCGGCGGTCAATCATGAGCTGGAGCTACTGTCCGGGCTCCTGCTGGACTCCAATACTGCCGAGTCCGAGTTCCGGCGGAGCCGTGAACGCGAGTTCCTGTCCGCCTGCGCCGGCGAACCGAACGCCGTGGCCGCAGTTGCCGGCTGGAAGGAAGTCCAGGGCCGCGGACCGTGGCAGATGGTCACCGTGCTGGATGCCGACGGCTGGGCCAGCGGCCCGGACCCCATCGCCTCCACCCTGATCCACCGGTCCACCGCGCTGCAGGCCACCGTGGGCGTGGATGCGGCCCTGTTCAGTGCCGGCACGGAGACCCATTCGGTGGTGCTGTTCCGCGAGCTGTCCGGCCGGGCCAACCATGCGCAGGTGCTGGTGCACTACCAGTTGGAGCTGGCCAAGCGGTCCGGCCGGCCGGTGCACCGCATCATCCTTGGCATCAGCGAAGGGTTCACCCGCACCCGCCAGCTGGGCGAGGCGTACCGGCAGTCGAAGCTCGCAGCCCAGGCGGCGGCCGTGGACCCCCAACTGGGTGAACTGGTGGACTGCCGGTCCACCGGCGTATACCAGCTGCTGGCTTCCGCAGGGGGCGGGGTGGGGGCCTGGGCCGATTCGGGGTCCGTGTACTTCCGGATGCTCGAAGACCATGACCGGAACAGCGAACTTATTCCGGTGCTGGAACTCCTCTACGACAACGACGGTTCCGTCCAGGACGTGGCCACGAAGCTCCACCTGCACCGGAGCAGCATCTACAACCGGCTGGGCAGGATCCGCCAACTGCTGGGCGTGGACCCGCTGAAGGGGCTGCCCCGGTTGGAGCTGCACGCGGCCCTGAAGATGCGCCGGTGGGCTGCGCGGCCGAGGATCTAGTGCCGTGCCTGCCCGGCCGTCGAGTCTACGAAGGTGCTGATCGCCTCGGCCACCTGCCGGGACCGGAGGTGCTGGACCACATGGCCCGCTCCCGGGATTTCCACGAAGTGCCCATGCGGCGCCGCAGCAGACAACCGGCGTGACCATTCAGGGCCGGCAACCTGGTCCTGCCCGCCGCGCAGCACCAGGACGGGAATGTCGATGCCGGCCACGCACTTCTCGGTGGGGTAGTCCATCATCACCGGAACTTCGGTGAAGTACCAGCGCGGGCCGCAGCGGAAGTAGTCAGACATAACTGTCCAGTTGGACGCCGCCGATTCGCGCAGGAGCGCATCCAGCAGCAGGGCGACACCCTGGCGTGTGACAGTCCTGTGGCGTTCGTCGACCACGGGGCCCATCAGCACCAGCTGCCGCACCCGGTCCGGCGCGTGACGGGCCGCCTCAATGCTGAACTGAACGCCCATTGAATGGCCCACCAGGATGTAGGATTCGATGCCGCTGGATTCGAGGGTTTCGGCAATGAAGGCGCCGTAGTCCTCCACGGGCAGCTGCCGCGCGGGCCGGGGCGTTCCGCCGAACCCGGGCAGATCCATGGAATACGTGGGCGCGGTGGCGGCCAGCAGATGGTGCAACCGCCGAAGGTAGCGGTGCGAAGCGCCGATTCCGTGGATCAGGATATATGCCGGCCCTCCGTTGGCCGGCACTGCGCCGGGCGAGGGCGGCGGCGTGCCGTCCGCCCAGAAGATCCGGCCGGACAGGCCGCGTGCTTCAACTGCCGAGGACCGCAGGGGGACCGTCATCGGTGCCCTGCGCTGCCGTCGGCAACACCGGACGCGCCGGAACCGCCGGCGCTGCCTGTGGCCACGCTGTCCGGCGCCGGGCCGTCCGCACGTGCACTGTTGGTGCCGGCGGCATGTGTGCCGCCGTCCGCCGCGGCCTCGCGTTCCTTCCGCCGCTGGGTCTCCAGCCAGGCCAGGATGGCGCTCTGCCGGATCCGCCGGTGGGTACCCCGGTATTCCACGGGGATTTCGCCGCGGTCCGTCATATTGCGCAGGTACGTGTGGGAAATGCCGGCCAGTTCAGCGGCCCGGGAGGTGGTCAGCATTTCCTCCACGCTGCTGACGGTCACCGCCTCGCCGCGGCTGAGCCGTGCCAGGAGGTCCACGACGGCGTCCCTCGCCTGGGCGGGCAACCGGTGGACGGTGCCGTCCACAAAGACGGTGATGTCGTCGCTGTCCCGCAGGGCGCGGGCGAGGCCGCCGGCATCTTCTGCGGGCAGTCCGGCTGTCACGCGGGGGGCTATCAGTGCCATACAGGAAGCCTAACGCTCCGTTGCAGCGGTTCCCTGCCGGGCACAGGGCCGGCCTCGCGGGGTTGGGTGTGGAACCCATCGAAAAGGAAGTGGGGGGCGGCCAAAAGAAACCGTTGACACGGAGTAAGTAACGCGCGTAACCTCAATCACACGATCCAAGTAACGCGCGTTACCCACAAGGCAGGCGCGTTATAGGAAACACCTCACCACGCAAAAGCTGGCATGGCCCAGTCGACGAAGACCCGGAGCATTCAATGGCGAAAAGCACCACACCCCAGCAGTCCGCCGCCGTGCGGCAGCGGGGCGTCACCATGAATGACGTCGCCAAGCACGCCGGCGTTTCCCGGACAGCCGTTTCGTTCGTCCTGAGCAACCGCGAAAACGCCAGCATTTCCGAGGAAACCCGCACCCGGATCAACGAGGCCGTCCAGGAACTGGGTTACCGGCCCAACGCCGGCGCCCGTGCACTGGCATCCCAGCGCAGCGGCTGGTACGGCATTGTCACCGAGATCGTCACGGCCCCGTTCGCCGTCGACATCATCAAAGGTGCCCAGGACCAGGCCTGGCTTGACCGCCGGTTCCTGCTCATCGCGCCCTCCGACCAGGCCGATGCCGTAGGACCCAACCAGGGCCTGGAAGATGCTGCGACGGAAAAGCTTCTGGAACAGCGCGTGGAAGGACTTCTGTACGCAGCCACCTTCCACCGGGGCGTCCACGTTCCGGAGAGCGCCAATGAAGTACCCACTGTCCTGATCAACTGCTTCGACGCTGACGGAAAGCTGCCCTCGATCGTCCCTGACGAGCGTGCGGGTGGCCGGGTGGCCGTCGAACGGTTGCTCAAGGCCGGCCACACCCGGATAGGAGTTATCAACCTTGACCCGGTGATCCCTGCAGCAGTGGGGCGGTTGGAAGGTGCGCGCGAAGCACTGGCCACCGCCGGACTGGACCTGGATCCGGAACTGGTGGTGTCCGGATACGCGACGGCCGACGGCGGCTACGAGGCCGCCGGCCGGATCCTGGACAGGTACCAGGGGGAGCGCAGGCCAACGGCACTGTTCTGCCTCAACGACCGCATGGCGATGGGCGCCTATGACGCCATCAAGGAACGGGGCCTGACCATCCCCGGAGACATCGCCGTGATCGGCTTCGACAACCAGGAACTGATTGCGGCCTACCTGCGGCCCAAACTGACCACCGTTGCGTTGCCGTTCGAAAAAATGGGAGCCCTGGGAGTCCAGACGCTCGCCGCCCTTACAGCAGGACAGCCGATCATTGCCGACCAGCAACTGGTCGACTGTCCGCTGCTAGAACGCTCTTCGGTCTGACCGCGAAATCAAGTTCCGAAGAGCAAAACCCCTAACCCGCCCTTCACCTCGCTGATGAAGACAGGAAAGAGATATCCATCATGACACAACCCCGATTCTTCCGGGCTGCCCGGATCACGGCTGCGGGCCTGGCCGTGGGAGCGATGCTGCTGACCGGCTGCGCGGCCAACACCAACAAGGCAAACAGCACCGACGCCGGCTCCAACGCGAGTGCGCTGCTCACCATCCCGCGTGAGGACATGGGCACGTTCGTGCAGAACTTCAACCCCTTCGCCCCCACAGTGAACCCCATGGTCCAGCAGTCCATCTACGAATCGCTGCTGATCTTCAACCCGGCCAACGGGGACACGGTGCCGTGGCTCGCCACCGAGTGGAAAGCCGCGGACGACGGCAAGTCCGTCACGTTCACGCTGCGCGACGGCGTGAAGTGGTCCGACGGGCAGCCGCTGGTGGCAGACGACGTGGCCTACACGTTCGAGCTGCAGAAGAAGATCAAGGGCGGGTTCGAATACCTCGACGGCGTCACCGCCGAAGGCAACAAGGTCACGTTCAACTTCAACAAGCCGTGGTCCCCGGCTCTTTACGACGTCGGCCAGCTCACCATCCTGCCCAAGCACATCTGGTCCACGCTCGCCGACCCCGAAAAGGAAGCGAACGCCAAGCCCGTGGGAACCGGTCCCTACACCGAGGTGGACAGCTTCCAGGCGCAGTCCTTCGTGCTGAAGAAGAACCCCAACTACTGGCAGCCGGAGAAGCAGAAGATCGCCGGCATCAAGATGCTCGCCTTCGCCGGCAACGACGGCGCCAACCTCGCAGCGGCCAACGGGGATGTGGACTGGGCACCGCAGTACATCCCGAACATTGAAAAGACGTTCGTCTCCAAGGACAAGGACCACCGCCAGTACTGGTTCCCGCCCACGGGCGCCATGATCAACTGGCAGCTCAACACCACCAAGGCGCCGTTCAATGATGTTGACGTCCGCAAGGCACTGAGCATGGCCGTGGACCGGGACCAGGTCACCAAGATCGGCATGAGCGGCTACGCCCAGCCCGCCGACTGCACGGGCCTGTCCGGTAACTACGAGACGTGGAAGAGCAGCGAGGTTAAGGACAACTGCACCTGGACCAACCACGACGTGCAGAAAGCCAACGAGCTGCTGGACAAGGCCGGCTACGCCAAGGGCGCGGACGGCAAGCGCACGCTCAAGGACGGCAAGCCGTTCGAGTTCAAGATCTCCGTGGGAGCCTCCTCCTCCGACTGGCTGTCCGTAGCCAACGTGATCGCCCAGAACCTTGCAGAGGTGGGGGTGACCGCCAAGGTGGATTCCCCTGACTGGGCCGCCGTGGTGGCCGGCTACGAAACGGGCACCTTCGATTCCGGCATCGTCTGGAGCGCCAACGATCCCAGCCCGTACAAGTACTTCAACACCGCCATGGGCTCGGCAACCGTGAAGCCGGTGGGCACCAAGACGTTCGACAACTACCACCGCTTCGGCGACGCGAAGGCCGACGCCCTGTTGGCCCAGTTCGCCGCGGAATCCGACGAGTCCAAGCAGAAGGACCTCGCCAACAAGCTCCAGGAAGAGTACAGCGACGCCGCGCCGCTGGTGCCGCTCTTTTCCGGCCCGGAGTGGGGCGCCTTCAACGACACCCGCTTCACCGGCTGGCCCACCCAGGACAACCCCTACGCCACCCTCTCGGTCCGCGCACCCACCACGGTGCTGGTGCTGACCTCGCTGGAACCGCGCAAGTAATCCCCACCGCCGCCCTAACCTCGCTTCGCTTCGGCCAGGGAACCCAGGCGGCGTGGGCCCATCCGCCGCCCTAACCTCGCTTCGTGACACCGCTGGCCGCCGGAACCTCCGGCGGCCAGCCCCCACATACCTTTCACCACTCCCGAATTGGAGGGAACCCGTGCGCTTCATCCTGCGCCGGCTGGGTTTCTACCTGGTCGCCTTCTGGGCATCCATCACGCTGAATTTCCTGCTCCCGCGCTTCATGCCGGGGGACCCCGTTTCCCGCATGTTCGCCCGCTCCCAGGACAGGATGCAGCCCGAACAGATCGAGGCCCTGCGCCGGCTGCTGGGTGTGGATGACCGGCCCCTGTGGGAGCAGTACGCCGGCTACCTGCAGAACATCTTCACCGGCCAGATGGGAGTTTCCATCTCACGCTTCCCGGCGCCTGTCACGGAGGTTATCTCGTCCCAGATCGGCTGGACCCTCCTGCTGGGCGGAACCGCCCTGGTGATTGCCGCCGTCGTGGGTAACCTGCTGGGCATCGTGGCCGCGTGGCGCCGCGGCGGCGCGATCGATTCGGCGCTGCCTCCCGTGCTGGTGTTCATCGGATCGTTCCCCTACTTCTGGCTGGCGATGGGCGCCCTGTACCTGTTCGGCGTGGTGCTGGGCTGGTTCCCCATCCGGCATGCGTTCACGGACGGACTGGAGCCCGCGTTCACCCGGGAGTTCATCGGCGACGTCGGCGCGCACCTGGTGCTCCCGGCGCTGACCATCGTGCTGGTGTCCATCGGCGGCTGGATGCTGGGCATGCGTAACACCATGATTGCCACCAACTCCGAGGACTACATCACCATGGCCGAGGCCAAGGGTTTGCGCCCTGGACGCATCATGCTCCGCTACGCGGCACGCAACGCCATGCTGCCGTCCGTTACCAGCTTCGGCATGGGCCTGGGCTTCGTGGTGGGTGGGGCACTGCTCACCGAAGTGGTGTTCGCCTACCCCGGTGTGGGTTACCAGCTCCTCAACGCCGTCCAGGGACTGGACTATCCGCTCATGCAGGGCCTGTTCCTCACCATCACCGCCGCCGTGCTGCTGGCGAACTTCCTGGTGGACATCCTGTACGTCCGCCTCGACCCGCGCGTGCGCAGCAACTGACCGGCCGCAGATAAAGGACCCACCATGGCAACCGCAATCCTCCAGCAATCCGGCACCGCGGCAGGCAAAACCCCCGCCGCGAAACCCAAAACCAAACCCAACCGCAGCTTTATCCACGGGCTGCTGACCAACAGGAAGGCCCTGGTGGGCATGGCCGTGATGGCCCTGTTCATCGTGGTGGCGCTCCTGGCCCCCATACTGTTCCCCGGCGACCCCTCCCGGATCACCGCCATGGCGTCCCTGGAACCGGATGCCGAGCACTGGCTGGGCACCACGGCAAAAGGCCAGGACGTGCTGGCGCTGACCGTGCACGGCGCCCGGAGTTCACTGCTGGTGGGCCTCACGGTGGGCTTTGCCTCCACGTTCATCGGCATCATCGTGGGCCTGGCTTCGGCCTACTTCGGCCGGTTCATTGACGAGGCACTGTCCCTGGTCACCAACGTCTTCCTCCTCCTGCCCGGGCTGCCGCTCCTGGTCATCCTCGCCGCGTTCCTTCCGCCGGGGCTGGGAACCGTGATCCTGGTGCTCGTTGTCACCGGCTGGGCGGGCTCGGCGCGCGTCCTCCGCAGCCAGGCCCTGTCCATCCGGTCCAAGGACTTCGTGGCCGCCGCGGTGGTGTCCGGCGAACGGGCGGGCCGGATCATGTTCCGGGAAATCCTGCCGAACATGGCATCAATCGTGATGGGAACACTGCTTGCCTGCGTCATCTACGGCATCGGGGCCCAGGCGGGCCTCGAGTTCCTGGGCTTGGGCGACGTCAGCACCGTCTCCTGGGGCAACAACCTCTTCTGGGCCGGCAACGAGGGCGCGCTGCTCACCGGAAGCTGGTGGGTCTTCGTGCCGTCGGGCGTGTGCATCGCACTGGTGGCGTTCGCTTTGGCCCTCATCAACTACGCCGTGGATGAGGTCACCAACCCCCGCCTGCGGAAGATCAAGACCCTAAAACCGCCACGGCCGGAACCCCTGCACCCATTGAAAGGAGCGCTGCCAAATGACAGTTTCCCAGACCTCCTTCGGGTCCCACGAACCCATCCTGGACGTTCGGGACCTCACCGTGAAGTACGTCGGGGATTCCCGCTCCACCACCGCAGTGGACCGCGTCTCCTTCAGCATCGGCACCGGCGAGGTCTTCGGCCTGGCCGGGGAATCGGGCTGCGGCAAGTCCACCATCGCCAACTCGATCATGCGCCTGCTCAAGGACCCCGCGAAGATCGCCGGCGGCAGCATCTCCTTCGGCGGCAGGGATGTGCTGGCCATGAGCCCGGAGGAACTGCGGCGCTTCCGCTGGCAGGACGTGGCCATGGTGTTCCAGTCGGCAATGAACTCGCTCAACCCGGTGCTGACCATCGGCGAGCAGATCGTGGACATCTTCACCACCCACGCCGGGCTCTCCCGCAGGGAATCGCTGCGGCGGGCCGGGGAGCTGCTGGAGCTGGTCCGGATCGACCCCGCCCGGCTGAAGTCCTACCCGCACCAGCTCTCCGGCGGCATGCGGCAGCGCGCCGTCATCGCCATGGCCGTGGCGCTCAAGCCCTCCCTCCTGATCCTGGATGAGCCCACCACCGCCCTGGACGTGGTGGTGCAGCAGGAGATCATGGCCCAGATCAAGGAACTCCAGCGCGAGCTGGGCTTCTCCGTCCTGTTCATCACCCACGACATGTCCCTCATGGTGGAACTGTCCCACCGGATGGCCGTGATGTACGGCGGGCGCATCGTGGAAACCGCCAGGGCCCACGACGTCTACGCCGATCCCCGCCACCCCTATACACAGGCGCTGATGGGCGCGTTCCCGCCGCTCACCGGTCCGCGGGTTCCGCTTTCGGGATTGCCCGACGGCGTGAAGTTCCGGAACATCCCCGACCTCGCCGAGGTGGCGCCCGGCCACCTCGTGGCGCCGTTCGGTGCCGACGACCTGTCCATCGCGCACGGAGCCGGCACCCTCGAGGGCGCGGCCGAATCGCTGCAAGGAGCTGTCCGATGAGCCATTCAACGCTTTCCACCCCCACCGGTTCAGGCCCCAGCAGTTCAGGCCCGGCCCGGACGGACACACCTGCCCTGGAGGTCCGCGGCCTGGGCAAATCGTTCCCCGTTGGCGGGCTGTTCTCGCGGGACTCTGTGCGTGCCCTCCACGGCGTGGATTTGGCCATCGGCCGCGGCGAAATTGTTGCGCTGGTGGGCGAATCCGGTTCCGGCAAGAGCACCCTGGCCCGCTGCGTTGCCCGGCTCGAACGGCCCAGTGAAGGCTCCATCCTGCTGGACGGCGTTGATGTCCTCAAGCGGGACCGCTTCCAGGCCTCGCGGGCCTTCCGCTCCCAGCTGCAGATGGTGTTCCAGGACCCCTTCGGGTCGCTGAACCCGGCACACAGGATCGGGCACTTCCTGCGGCGTTCCCTGGCGATCCACGGGAAGGGCGGCCGCTCGGAAACGGAAACCCAGGCCCGCCTCGAGCAGCTCATGGACACCGTGGGGCTGCAGGCGGACATGCTGGACTCCTACCCGCATGAACTCTCCGGCGGACAGCGCCAGCGCGTGGCAATCGCCCGTGCGCTCGCCGTGGAACCGCAGGTGATCCTGGCCGACGAGCCCACTTCAATGCTGGATGTGTCCGTCCGGATCGGCGTGCTGAACCTGATGCGCAGGCTCCGGGACGAGCAGGGCATCTCGATGCTCTACATCACCCACGACCTCGCCTCGGCCCGCTACCTCGCGGACCGCACGGCCGTGATGTTCGCCGGCGAGCTTGTGGAAGAGGGCGAGTCGCTGGACCTGCTGGCCAACCCGGCCCACCCCTACACGCAACTCCTGGTCTCCGCCGTGCCGGATCCGGCCCGGGCAGGTTCCTACGATCCCGTCCGGCGGGCGGAACTGCGGCAGGCCGTCATGGCCTCCACCGGCTGCGCGTTCGACGGCGATCCGGACCAGGCCTGCTCCGCAGACCGGCCCGTCCGGCACCAGGTAGGTGCCCCCGAAAACCGGCACTGGGTCCGCTGCCACCTCTACCGGCCCCGTGCCGGCGCAGGCGGCCACGCCCTCGCTGCAGACCCCGCAGCCGGCGCCCCCGCACCTGCGGGACCGCCGCCGTCGAACATTTCCCGGAAGGTTTCGGCATGACTGAACTGACCCACCCGCTCGCTACCGTCCCGCGCGGCGAGCTGGTTGCCCGCGCCGAAGCCGATCCCCTGCGGCCCAGCTTCCATTTCGTCTCACCCGCCGGCTGGCTCAACGATCCCAACGGTGTGGCCCAATGGGACGGCACCTACCACCTCTTCTACCAGTACAACCCGGAGGGTGCCTTCCACCACCGCATCCAGTGGGGCCACGCCACCAGCACGGACCTCGTGACCTGGACGGACCAGCCCGTGGCGCTGGAACCGTCGACCGGACCGGACGCGGACGGCTGCTGGTCCGGCGTCCTGGTGAACGATGGCGGCACGCCCACGCTGGTCTATTCGGGCCGCCTCGGGGAGCGCGAACTTCCCTGCGTCGCCGTGGGCTCCCCGGACCTGTCCACCTGGACCAAGGCCCCGGAGAACCCCGTCATCGCAGCCCCGCCGGCCGGCGTGGACATCACCGCCTACCGCGACCACTGCGTGTGGCGCGAAGGCAACAGGTGGCGGCAACTGGTGGGCTCCGGCGTGCGCGGCCGCGGCGGAACGGCCTTTCTGTACGAGTCGGCGGACCTTCGCTCCTGGGACTACGTGGGGCCGCTCTTCATCGGCGACGCCTCACAGGGTGACCCCGCCGGGACGGACTGGACCGGCACCATGTGGGAATGCGTGGACCTGTTCCGGGCCGGCACCGGGACCCTGGGTACGGAACCGGCGGACGATTCACCGGACGTGCTGGTCTTCTCCGCCTGGAACGACGGCGACACGCGCCACCCGCTGTACTGGACGGGCAGGTACTCCGGCGACTCGTTCGAACCGGCCGCGCTGCACCGCCTGGACTACGGCGGCCGATACTTCTATGCGCCGCAGTCCTTCCTGGACGACGCCGGCCGTCGCATCATGTTCGGCTGGCTGCAGGAAGGCCGCACGGACGCCGCGATGGTGGAAGCCGGCTGGTCCGGCGTGATGAGCCTGCCGCGGATCACCACCCTGGCGGAGGACGGGACGCTGCGGTTCGCTCCGGTCCCCGAACTGGAGAAGCTGCGCGGCGACCACACCAGCTTGCCGGCGCGGGAGCTGGCGGCGACGTTGGATACCGGCGTCCACGGCAACCAGCTGGACCTCGAACTGGACATCCACCTGGCACCTGGGGCCGTGCTGCGGCTGGGCGTGCTGGGATCAGGCGACGGCGCGGAGGACACCGTCATCGAAGTGGGCCGCCCTGCACTCGATGCCGGTGGCGCCGAAGGGATCCTCCGCCTCGACCGCACCCGCAGCTCCCTGGACTCCTCCGTGGACGCGGAGGACCGGTCCGGGCCCGTCCCGATGACCGGCGGGCACGTGCACCTGCGCGTCCTGGTGGACCGGTCCGCCGTCGAGGTCTTCGCCAACGGCAAGCCGCTCACCGCCCGCGTCTACCCCACCTGCGGAGGCGGCAACGTCACCCTCTCCGCCACGGGAGCCGTACACCTGGACGCCTTCGATGCGTGGACCATGGCCGACATCCGGGGAGGTGGCCGCACCCTCTTCCCGTAGCCCCAACCAAACCGCCGAGATCAAAGGTGATCTGCATGCACAAGAGACTAGCCGCGGGCCTCACGGCAGCGGTCATTGGTGCCGGCCTCGCGGGAACGGGGGCCGCTGCTCCGGCAACGGCCCTCGGCACCGAGCCCGTCACCCTCAACAGCACCACCAGCCCCGTCCCGGACGTCGCCGGCACCAGCGGCAACTGGACCCGGACGGTCCAAGGCGGGTACACCGCCGTCGCACCTCCAGGCCAGAACGCGGCCGCCACCAGCGAGCAGGTCATTGCGGGCACTGCCCGCTACACGGCCAGCGTGACGGTCGATTCCGGAAGCCCCTACGGTGTGGGCGCCCTGGTGTTCCGGGCAACCCCGGACGCCGGCGCCGGCTATGCAGCCACCATCGATCCCAACCTGGACCGGATGCGGCTGTTCGACCTCGCCACCGGCCAGGACGTGGCGGCACCGGTGCCACTCGCGCTGAACACGGGACAGCCCTACAACGTGGACGTCCACGTTGACGGACCGCGGATCTACGTTGCGGTGGACGGGACCTCAAGGATCGACGCCACGGACTACCGCTACGAATCAGGCCGCGTGGGGCTGCACGCCTTCAACGGAACCGTGGCCTTTGGCACTCCCGGGGTCCGGACCATTGACGCGAACGTCTCGGGCTGGAGCTTTGGCGCCGGTTGGTCCGCCACAGCCACCGGGTTCCGCGGCGCCGCCCCGGCAAACGCCAACAGCCGCGCCATCGCCACCGGGCAGCAACCCACCGACGTCGATTTCTCCACCGATATCCAGGTGGCATCCCCCTACGGCGTGGGAACTGTCCTCTTCCGGACCAATGCCGCCGGGACCGCCGGGTACGCCGCCGAAGTGGACCCCAACGCCGGCAGGCTGCGGCTTTACCGGGTGTCCGACAACGCCACGCTCGGCACGTTCCCCGCAACCATCACGCTCAACCAGGTCTACCGCCTCCGGGTCACAGCCCTTGGCAGCGCACTGGCCGTCTACTGGCAAACGGACTTCCTGGACCCCAACGGTGCCACGCCCGCCATCACGGCCACCGACTCCACGGCCGGTTCAGGGCATATTGGCCTTGGCTCGTACAACGGCACCGCCGTGTTCCAAAGCATGACCCTCCGCGGCCTGGAGAGTCCCCTCCAGGGCTGGCGCACGGCGTCCGGATCCTGGGAGCCGGACGCTGCCGGCCTGCGCGCAACACCGGCAGGCGGCACCGCGGCGAGGTTCATCCCGGCGGTGGCGTCCGACGTCGTGGCCTCCCTGGACGTGACCGCCACCGTACCGGCAACAGCCTCGGTGGTGGTCCGCAGCGGCGCGGACGGTTCCGGTGGCCTCGAACTGCGGATCGATCCCGGCGCCGGCACGGCGAAACTGTACAACCGGGCCGCGTCCACGCTCCTGCACGTCGGCACCCTTCCCGCCACCAGCTTCAAGGCCGGGCAGCTCAACCGCGTCCAGTTCACCGCGCGCGGCACGGAAGCGTCCGTCCTGGTCAACGGCACGCCAGTCCTGGGCGGCGCCGTTCCCGCTGCCTCCGGATCCGGGTTCGCCCTCCTTGCCACCGGCACCACCTGGTTCCAGAACATCAGGGCGGACAGTGTGGACCAGTACATGAACGGCACCTACCAGCCCGGCTACCACTACACCCAGAACTCGGGCAACAGCTCGGACCCCAACGGCCTGGTGTTCTTCGACGGCGAGTACCACCTCTTCCACCAGGACCGCGGCCGCTGGGCGCACGCCGTCAGCACCGACCTGCTGCACTGGAAGCAGCTGCCCATCGCCCTGCCGCACATGGCCGCAGGGGAGTCCTGGTCGGGTTCGGCCGTGGTGGACGCCACCAACGCCAGCGGACTCTTCCCCGGCGGCTCCGGGCTGATCGCCTACTACACCAGCTTTAACCATGACGCCCCGAACGGTAACCAGTCCGTCCGCGCCGCGTACAGCAGGGACAAAGGCCGCAGCTGGCAGACCGTCCAGGCTGCGCCGGTGGTGGAGAACCCGGGTGGACCGGACGGCGGCTGGGACTTCCGCGACCCCAAAGTCACCCGGGACGCCGGTTCCGGCAAGTGGGTCATGGTGGTGGCCGGCGGGGACCACCTCCGCTTCTATTCGTCCACTGACCTGCTCCACTGGACCTTCGCCAGCACCTTCGGCTACGGCAGCTGGGTCCGCGGCGGCGTGTGGGAATGCCCGGACTTCTTCGAACTGCCCGTCGAGGGGCAGCCAGGGGTGAAACGCTGGGTGCTGTGGTGGAGCACCGGAGCCGTGCGCGCCACCAACGGTTCGGCGGCGCAGTACGTCACGGGCACCTGGAACGGCACCTCGTTCACCCCGGACACCCCCGCCTCAACGGTGCTGCAGGCGGACCACGGGCGCGACTACTACGCGGCCATGAGCTTCTACGGCACCCCGGACGGCCGGAGGATCATGCTCGGCTGGATGAGCAACTGGGATTACGCCTTCAGTCCGCCCACCGGCCGGTGGAACGGCCAGCTGTCCGTGCCCCGCGAGATCAAGCTCATTGACGTTCCGGGTGCCGGGCTGAGGCTGACGCAGGCCCCGGTGGTGGAGGCAGAATCACTGCGGACTTCCACGTGGCAGGCCTCGGATGTGACGGTCTCGCCAACCTCCGGGAACCCGCTGGCCTCAGTCTCGGGGCGCTCGTTCGAGCTGGAAGCAGAGGTGGGGATCCCGTCGTCGGGCGGGGCTTCCTCCTTCGCCTTCGGGGTCCGGCGGGGCAGCGGCTCCACCGGGGCGCAGCAGACACTGGTGGGGTACGACGCCGGTGCTGCCGCCCTCACGGTGGACCGCAGCGCCGCCGGGCGGAAGGACTTCACCCGCTACTTCGCCGGTTCGGCCGCCGACAATGCGACGGCCCCGTGGAGCTCTTCTGTGGTGGGTTCAGAGAAGCGGGTGAAACTCCGGATCCTGGTAGACGCGTCCTCGGTGGAGGTCTTCGGCGGCGACGGTACGGCCGCCATCACCGCGCTCATCTTCCCGGACCACGCCTCTACCGGACTGTCCTTCACCGCAGCCGGTGGCACTGCCCGGCTGGTGTCCGTCAAAGTGCACCAGCTCGGCGACACCGCGCGCCTGACCGGCGCTCCGCCGTCGGCAGTCCTTCCGCCGGCGGCCGGCGCCGCCAGGCACAACCTGGGCGCCTATGCGGTTGTTCCGGGCGGACGCTGGGAGGGCACGGGCGCAGGCCTGGCCGGCACGTTCGACAAGGACTCCACCGCCATGGGCGCTGCCCTGTACGGCAACGTCCGGCTGCAGGCCACGGTGCGGTTCGGCGGCGAGCCCTTCGCCGGTGAGCTCCTGAACCGGGACCTGGCGCCGGAGAAGGGATACGGCGGCGCGGGCTCGGTGCTGCTCCGGTCCTCGGCCGACGGTTCAACGGCCTACTACGTGAACCTGGACCCGAACCTGCGCGTGGTGCGGGTGTTCAAGTTGTCCGGCGGAGTATTCACCGTCCTGGCCAGCGTGCCCACGAACCTGGGCCATGGGGTCAGTTACGCCTTGGATGCCGCCGTCAGCGGCAGCCGGATCACGGTGGCAGTGGACGGGACACAGCTGATAGACGTCGCCGACAGTGCGCCCCTGGCCGCCGGTCGGGTGGGCGTCAACGTGTTCGACGGCAGGGCCGCATACCAGGATGTGCTGGTAACGGCCCTGCCGTAGGACACGATTGCCGGGCTGGCGGAGCTGGTTACAGTCCCAGTTCCGCCAGGACGGGCAGCTTCTCCCGCACCCGGTCGCGGGCCTCCGTAGCGCTCGGGGCGGACAGCGCCAGCTTGGCCAGTTCCTGGGCCTCCTGGAGGGTCACGGTCTTCAGGACCGCGGCGACGGCGGCCAGCGAGCGGGCGGTCATGGACAGCGTGTTCACGCCCAGGCCGGTCAGGACGACGGCGAGGGCGGGGTCCGCCGCAGCCTCGCCGCAGACGCCCACGGGCTTGCTGTTGCCTTCCGCCCGGGAGCCCTCCACCGTCAGGCCCACCAGCCGCAGGACGGCCGGCTGCCACGGAGTGTTCAGGTTCGCCAGGGGACCGAGCTGGCGGTCCGCTGCCATCGCATACTGGGTGAGGTCGTTGGTGCCCAGGCTGGCAAAGCCCACCTCGCGGAGGATGGCCTCGGCGGTCAGGGCGGCCGAGGGGACCTCCACCATCACCCCGGGAGTCTGCAGGCCGGCGTCGGCGCACATCGAGGCGAAACGGGCGGCCTCTTCGGCCGTGGAGATCATCGGTGCCATCACCCACACGTCCGCCTCCGACTGGTTGGCGGCCAGGGCGATGGCCTCCAGCTGCCGGTCCAGCACGCCCGGGGTGGTGAAGTCGGTGCGGTAGCCGCGGACGCCGAGGGCGGGGTTGGGCTCGGTGGAGTCGGTGAGGAACGGCAGCGGTTTGTCGGCGCCGGCGTCCAGGGTGCGGAGCACCACCTTCTTGCCGGGGAAGGCATCGAAGACACTCTTGTATGCGGCGGCCTGTTCTTCCACGGAGGGCTCGGTGTCGCGCTCCAGGAAGCAGAACTCGGTGCGGAACAGTCCCACGCCTTGGGCGCCCAGCTTCGCGGCGGCCGCCGCGTCCTTGCCTCCGCCCACGTTGGCGAGCAGCGGGACCTGGTGGCCGTCCGCCGTCGTGCCCGTGCCGGTGAACTCGGCCAGCAGCGATGCCGTTGCGGCCCAGCCTTCGGCGGCCTCGCGCAGGGACCCGTCAGGTTCGGACGTGACGGAGCCGGCGGCGCCGTCCACATAGACCTCGGTCCCGTCAGCGATGTGGTCCACCCCGACGGCGGCCACGACGGCGGGGAGGCCGAGCGAGCGGGCGATGATGGCGGTGTGCGACTGCGGGCCGCCGCCGGACGTCACCAGGGCGAGGACCTTGTTCGGATCCAGGGTGGCGGTATCGGCGGGGGCGAGGTCGTCAGCCACCAGGACGAACGGATGCTCGGACGCGGGGATACCGGGCGCGGCCACGCCCCGGAGCTCGGCCACGATGCGGGCCCGCACGTCCAGGACGTCGGTGGCGCGCTCCGCCATGTAGCCGCCCAGGTTGTGGAGCATCTCCGAAACGGAGGATCCCGATTCCCAGATGGCTCGCTCGGCGGACGTGCCACGGGCCACCAGCTTGGCGGCGCCCTTGATCAGCATGGTGTCCTTGGCCATCAGCGCCGTGGCCTCCAGGACGGCCTTGCCGTCACCGCTGGCGTGCGCTGCGCGCGCCTTCAGTTCGTCATGCACGGCCTGCGATGCCGCCTTCAGTGCAGCAGTGGCTTCCTCGGCAGTGGTCCCCGGTGCCAGCTGGTCACCGGCAGGAGGTTCGCTGATCGGTTTGGGCATCTGCCGTACGGTGCCGATGACGCGGCCTGGACTGACGCCTACTCCTGGGAAGTTCTGCACTGAAGGTCCTCGTTCTCTGCCGGTAGCCAGGCCCGCCAAACAATCCCGGCGCCATGCCGGAACACCTCCGCACCGCCGCAACACGTCACGTCAGGAGATGGAAACGAGCCTGAAAAAATTGTATGTGATTCAGTTCATATAGCAACGCTATAGGTGCTAGGGTAGCGGTTATGAGTTTGGATGGCCAGCTTCCCCCCAAAATGCGGCTGCTCCGTGCAGCGGCGGAGCTGCTGGCAAAATCCGCGGGAGCGCCGGTCTCCACCCGCCAGATCACGCAGCTGGCAGGGGTTTCGGCACCCACCCTGTACCACCACTTCGGCGACAAGGAAGGTCTTTTCGACGCCGTGGTGGCTGCAGGATTCGAAGAATATGTCGCAGGCGAAAGGGATTTCGCCCCCTCCGGGCAGCCTCTCGAGGACATCCGGAGAATGTGGGACAACCACGTGCAGTTCGGGCTGAACCAGCCGGAGCTGTACCTGGTGATGTTCGGCAACATCCGCCCGGAAAGCCGCCCCGCCATCGTGGCCGATGCCGAGGCGCTGATGGAGGAAATGCTGAACAAGGCCGCGGCGGCGGGCCAGCTCAACGTCCAGCCCAGGGAGGCGGCCAGGTCCATCCTGGCGGCCAACGTTGGCGTGACGCTGATGCTGATTGCGGAGCCCGCCCCGGACCGGAACCTTGAACTGTCCACCATGACCCGGGATGCCATGATCTTCGCGGTATCCGCCGAGCCCGCCAGTGGCGCGGCCCCGGGCAACGCCGGAAAGTCCTCGGTGGTGGTGGCAGCGATTGCCCTGAACGCCGCGCTTCAGGCCTCGCACTCAGACCAGCTCTCGAGCTCGGAGCTCAAGCTCTTCCTCGAGTGGCTGCACCGGATCTCCACCACCCCTGCCGGTTAGGCCGGCACCAACCTGCCCCACCCGGTTCCACCAGCAGTACGTCGTCGTCAGTATCGGACCATCCTGCGGAGCAGCAGGACGAACGGTTAGGAAATCACATGGCAACAGAAACAGTTGCAAAGCCCCGTACCAGCGCTCGGGTACATGTCCAGAAATTCGGGACGTTCCTGTCCGGAATGATCATGCCCAACATCGGTGCCTTCATTGCCTGGGGCCTCATCACAGCCCTCTTCATTGAAAAGGGCTGGCTGCCGGTTCCCCAGCTTGGCGGCTTCGGTGAGACCGACGGGACGCCGAACATCGGCCTCGTCGGCCCGATGATCACCTACCTGCTGCCGCTGCTGATCGGGTACACCGGCGGCAAGATGGTCTACGACGTCCGCGGCGGCGTGGTGGGCGCCATCGGTACCATGGGCGTGATTGTGGGCGCCGGCATCCCGATGTTCATCGGCGCCATGATCATGGGCCCGCTGGGCGGCTGGACCATGAAGAAGATCGACTCCCTCTGGGACGGCAAGATCCGGCCCGGCTTCGAGATGCTGGTCAACAACTTCTCGGCCGGTATCTGGGGCGCGCTGCTGGCCATGCTGGGCTTCTATGCGGTTGCTCCGGTGGTCTCAGGGTTCAGCGCAGGCGCCGGCAACGTGGTGCAGTTCCTGGTCAACAACGGCCTCCTGCCGCTCACCAGCATCTTCATCGAGCCCGCCAAGATCCTCTTCCTGAACAACGCCATTAACCACGGCGTCCTCACCCCGCTGGGCGTCCAGCAGTCGCTGGAGCAGGGCAAGTCAATCCTCTTCCTGCTCGAGGCCAACCCCGGCCCCGGCCTGGGCATCCTGCTGGCCTACATGTTCTTCGGCAAGGGCGCGGCCAAGGCCTCCGCCCCGGGCGCCGCAATCATCCACTTCCTCGGCGGCATCCACGAGATCTACTTCCCGTACGTCCTGATGCGCCCGCTGCTCGTCCTGGCCGCCATCGCCGGCGGCATGACCGGCATCGCCACCCTCGCGGTCACCGGTGCCGGCCTTGTGGCACCGGCAGCTCCGGGTTCCATCTTCGCCGTACTCGCCCAGACCTCCCGTGACAGCTACCTCGGGGTGATCCTCGCGGTCCTGCTTGCCACGGCTGCGTCTTTCCTGGTGGCCTCAATCATCATGAAGACCACCAAGCACAGCGACGAGGGCGACCTCAACGCCGCAACGTCACGCATGGAGGAGATGAAGGGCAAGAAGAGCTCCGTCTCCTCGACGCTGACCGGCGCGGGCGCCGGCGTGGGCACCGCCGTCCTGGCCGGACCCATCCGGAACATTGTGTTCGCGTGCGACGCCGGAATGGGCTCGAGCGCCATGGGCGCGTCAGTGCTCCGGAACAAGATCAAGGCCGCCGGGTTCCCGGACGTCAAGGTCACCAACTCTGCCATCGCCAACCTCAGCGACACGTACGACGTCGTGGTCACGCACCAGGACCTCACCGAGCGTGCCAAGCCGGTCACGTCCAGTGCCGCGCACTTCTCGGTGGACAACTTCATGAACAGCCCACGCTACGACGAGATCGTTGATCTGGTCAGGGAGAGCAACACCGAAGGCGGAACGTCCGACGCCGGCGCCACGGCCGAGCCGGGTGCCGGAACCTCCGGCGGTGCCGCCGCAGCGGGCGCTGCGGGAGTTGGCGCCGCGGCTGGTGCAGCCGCAGGCCAAGGCGCGCACGCCGCCGACGCCCCGGCGCCGGGCCAGGCGGAGATCCTGTCCCGCGAGAGCGTGGTCCTGACCGGGACCGCCACTACGCGCGACGACGCCATCGACGAAGCCGGCCGGCTCCTGCTGGCCCGCGGTGCCGTTGACCAGGGCTACATCGACGCCATGCACGAGCGAGGAATCCGTGTCCACCTACATGGGCAGCTTCCTGGCCATCCCGCACGGCACGAACGCGGCCAAGGACCACATCCGGAAGTCGGCAGTCTCGGTGATCCGCTACCCGCAGGGCATCGACTGGAACGGCAAGGAGGTCAAGTTCGTGGTGGGCGTCGCCGGGGTCAACAACGAACACCTGCACATCCTGTCCTCCATTGCCAAGGTCTTCACCAACAAGGAGCAGGTTGCCCGCCTCGAGGCGGCCAGCACCGTGGATGAAGTCCTGGAGCTCTTCGGAAAGGTCAACGCATAGTGAAGGCAGTACATTTCGGTGCCGGTAACATCGGCCGCGGCTTCGTGGGGCTGCTCCTGCACAACGCCGGCTACGAGGTGGTGTTCGCAGACGTCGCGGAAGGGCTGATCGCCCAGCTGGCGGACGCGGACAGCTACGCCGTCCATGAAGTGGGTGAAAGCCCCGCCGTGCAGACTGTGGACAACTTCCGTGCCCTGAACTCCAACACCCAGGAAGCGGAACTGATCACGGAAATCGCGACGGCGGACATTGTCACCACCGCGGTGGGGCCGCACATCCTGAAGTTCGTGGCACCGGTGATCGCGCGGGGCATTGCCGCACGCGGGGCCGGAATGGCGCCGCTGCAGGTCATGGCCTGCGAGAACGCCATCAACGCCACGGACGTCCTGGCCCGGGAGGTGGCCTCCCGCCCGGAGGCCGCCGGCGGAGCGCTGGACGGCCAGGCGGTGTTCGCCAATACCGCAGTGGACCGGATCGTGCCCAACCAGGAAGCCGGGCAGGGCCTGGACGTTACCGTGGAATCCTTCTACGAGTGGGTCATCGACCGGACGGCGTTCGCCGGATCGGAACCGGAGATCCCCGGCGCCACCTTCGTGGACGAGCTTGCGCCCTACATCGAGCGCAAGCTGTTCACGGTGAACACCGGCCATGCCTCGGCCGCCTATTTCGGGTTTGAAGCCGGGCTGGAGAAGATCTCCGATGCCATGGCGGACCAGGACGTGGCGGAGGATGTACGGGCAGTGCTGGAGGAAACCAAGCAGCTGCTGGTGGCCAAGCACGGGTTCAGCAACGAGGCGCAGGAAGCCTACGTGCAGAAGATCCTGGTCCGGTTCACCAACCCGCACCTGCCGGACACGGTGAACCGGGTGGGGCGTGCCCCGCTGCGCAAGCTCAGCCGGCACGAGCGGTTCATCGGCCCTGCGGCCGAGCTGGCCGAACGCGGCGTGGTGCCCGAGGCTCTGCTCGGAGCCATCTCGGCGGCGCTGCGGTTCACCGACCCCGCCGACGCCGAGGCTACCGAACTGGCAGGCATCCTCGCGTCGGGCAGCGCGGCGGACGCCACCGCCAGGATCACCGGCCTGGACCCGGACCATCCGCTGTTCAACGCGGTTTCCACCCTCGTGGAGGAGCGGCAGGCGGAGTTGGCCGCCACCTCCGCCTGACTCCGCACAGCGGGCAGCACGCTGCCCGCTGCACCATCCGACGTATGACTGCACCGACGTAATGCACAAGGACGACGCCGGCACTGAACCCAGTGCCGGCGTCGTTCTTCTGTGATGTCGCCCACAAACGGGCCGAAAGCGCATTGGTTAGCCTTCCCTTACTTATAGGCTCTGCTCTATTAGGCAACAAAGTTGTGACGTTATTACCGAGTGGAGAACATCGTGAAGAAGAGGCTGTCGGGCTATCTGGGGGCAATGGCGGCGGGGGCGGCTCTCCTGGCCATGACCGCGTGCGGGGGAAACGCCACGGCAACACCCGCAGCGGAAACCTCCACCATCACCGTTGAGCACGCCCAGGGGAGCACCGCCAACGTCCCGGTCAACCCGGAAAAGGTCTTCACGTTCGATCTCGGCGTCCTGGACACCATGGATGCCCTGGGCGTTGAACCTGCCGGCGTACCCGAGGCCGCCTACCCCGACGCGCTGAAGAAATACTCCGATGCCAAGTACACCAAGATCGGCTCCCTGAAGGAGCCCGATTTCGAAGCTGTCAGCGCGGGCAGCCCGGACCTCATCATCATCTCCGGCCGCACCGCCGGCGCCTACGAAGAGCTGAGCAAGATTGCCCCCACCATCGATCTCTCCATCGATGCCGCCAAGCCCATGGACAGCTTCAAGGAGCAGGCCGGAAAGCTGGGGACCATCTTCAACAAGTCAGCCGAGGTTGAAGAGAAGCTCGCCGCCGTGGACACCACCGTGGCCGACACCAAGGCCAAGGCTGCAACCGCCGGCAAGGGCCTGATCGTGCTCACCTCAGGCGGCGAAGTCACCGCCTACGGCGCAGGATCCCGCTTCGGCATCATCCACGACGTCCTGGGCGTCCCCACGGCGGCGGATGTGAAGGCCGAGGGATCCCACGGCGAGGCCATCTCCTTTGAGTACATCAAGCAGGCCAACCCGGACCTCCTCTACGTGATCAACCGCGATACCGCCATTGGAACCGAAGGCACCGCCAACCCCATCCTGGACAACGAGCTCGTCCAGTCCACCAGCGCCGCCAAGAACGGCAAGGTCATCAACCTTGACCCCGCAGGCTGGTACATCGTGGGATACGGACTGAACAACGTCAAGGCCATGGTGGACGCTGTGGCCAGCTCCGTCGCCTAACCCCCACCGGGCTACAGCATGACCATCACCGCCGCGCGCCCCCAGGCGCCGGCAACCGGCAGCCAGGCCTGCCATTACGCGGGCCTGGCTGCCGCCGCAGTTGCCGTCCTGGTCCTGGCCGCCGGAAGCATGTTCGTGGGTGTCAGCGACGTCCCGCTTCCGGCACTGCTCGCGGGGGACGCGGACACCGTCGACATTTTCTGGATCTCCCGGGTGCCCCGCACCCTGGCCGTGCTGCTGGCAGGCATGGCGGTGGCCGTGGCCGGGATGATCATGCAGCTCATGGCCCGGAACCGCTTCGTGGAACCCTCCACCGTGGGTACCGTCGAGTCCGCCACGCTGGGCATCCTGGTGGTCACGGTCCTGGCCCCGGGCGCGCCCATGTTGGCCAAGATGCTGGTGGCCAGCGTTTTCGCGATGCTGGGCACCGCACTGTTCCTGGCCATCCTGCGGCGGCTGCCCGCCAGGAACACCCTGCTCATCCCGCTGGTGGGCATCATGCTGGGCGGCATCATCGCCGCCGTCACCACCTTCTTCGCCTACCGGTACGACCTGCTGCAGACGCTCAGCAACTGGATGATCGGCGACTTCTCGGGCGTCCTCCGCGGCCGGTATGAACTGCTCTGGATCGTCGCCGCACTGATGCTGGTTGGCCTGCTCGCCGCGGACCGGTTCACGGTTGCCGGGATGGGGCAGGACTTCACCACCAACCTGGGCCTGAACTACGCCCGCACCATGCGGCTGGGGCTGCTGATCGTCTCGCTGATCTCCGCCGTGGTGGTCACCACGGTGGGCGCCGTACCCTTCCTTGGCCTGGTGGTGCCCAACATCGTCTCCCTCATCTTCGGAGACAACCTCCGCCGCGCCGTCCCATGGACCGCCCTGTTCGGTGCCGCCTTCGTGCTGGTTTGCGACATCATCGGCCGGACCATCCGGTACCCCTACGAGGTTCCCGTGGGAATGGTGATGTCCGTGCTGGGCGCCGTCCTCTTCCTCGCCCTGATCCTGAGGAAACGCAATGCCTAAGGCGCCAGCCCTGACCTCCCCGGCTCCCGTGGAATCCGCCGCCCCGCAGTCCCGCGGCCCCGCCCGGCGCCGGCTCCGCAATGCCCCGCCCCAGCTAGTGCTGGGTGTCCTGCTCGCGGCGGCGGCCGCTGCGGTCCTCTTCTTCCTGTTCTTCGACCTCAAGGGCAACGTGGGCTACATCCTGCCGCGCCGCGCCATCAAGGTCTCCGCGATGCTGCTGGTGGCCGTCGCCGTGGGCGTGTCCACGCTGCTGTTCCAGACCGTGACGGCCAACCGCATCCTGACGCCGTCCATCATGGGCTTCGACTCGCTGTACATCCTGGTGCAGACCGTCATGGCCTTCGCCCTGGGTGCCGCCGCCGTGGTGACCGCCCCGCCCACGCTGCAGTTCGGCGTCGAGGTGGTGCTCATGGTGGGCTTCAGCGCACTGCTGTACCGCTGGATGTTCACCGGTGCCACCCGCTCGCTGCACCTGCTCCTGCTGGTGGGCGTGATCCTCGGCAGCCTGTTCCGCGGCTTCTCCTCACTGCTGCAGCGGCTGATGGAACCCAGCGAGTTCATTATCCTGCAGGACCTGTTCTTCGCATCCTTCAACAACGTGGACCCCGCCCTGCTGGGCGTGGCCGCGGTGATCGTCGCCGCCGTCTGTGCCGCCGTGTGGCGGGCCCGGCACACCCTCGACGTCCTGGCGCTGGGCCGGGACGTGGCCATCAACGTGGGCGTGGACCACCGCAAAGTGGTGATGCGCGTGCTGCTCGCGTGCTCGCTGCTGGTGGCCGTCTCCACCGCACTGGTGGGCCCCGTGACTTTCTTCGGACTCCTGGTGGTCAGCCTGGGCTACCAGCTGTGCCGCGGGTTCAGCCATGCCTGGCTGCTGCCCATCGTGGTGCTGATCGGTGCCATCGCGCTGGTGGGCGGCCAGTTGGTCCTGGAGAAGGTCTTCGGCTTCGGAACGGCGCTCAGCGTGGTCATCGAGTTCACGGGCGGCATCCTCTTCCTCTACCTCCTGCTGAAAGGCTCGCTCAAATGACCATCGCGGTCCGCAACGTCTCCAAAAGCTATGGCGGCCAGACGGTCCTCGACGACGTCAGCTGCGAGATCCCGCAAGGCGGCATCACCTCCATCATCGGCCCCAACGGCGCCGGCAAATCCACCCTGCTCTCACTGATCAGCCGGCTGCAGCCCCTGGGCTCCGGCGACGTGTCAGTGGGCGGCCTGGACATCGCCTCCACGGACAGCCGCCAGCTGGCCCGGACCATGGCCATCCTCCGCCAGGAAAACCACCTCACCATGCGGCTCACCGTCCGTGACCTCGTGGCGTTCGGCCGGTTCCCCCACTCCGGCGGCCGGCCCACCGTGGAGGACCTCTCCAAGGTGGAAGAGGCCATCGCCCACCTGGACCTGACACCCATGGCGGACAAGTTCGTGGACGAGCTCTCCGGCGGTCAGCGGCAGCGGGCGTTCATCGCCATGGTGCTGGCCCAGGACACGCAGTACCTGCTCCTGGACGAGCCCCTGAACAACCTGGACATGAAGCACTCCGTGGAGATGATGCGGCTCCTGCGGCGTCTTGCCGACGAATTCGGCAAGACCATCGTGATCGTGGTCCACGACATCAACTTCGCCTCCTGCTACTCGGACACCATCCTGGCCATGAAGGACGGCCGGCTGATCCACCAGGGCAGTCCGCGGCAGATCATGCAGCAGGCCATGCTCCGCGACGTCTACGACATCGATATCCGCATCGAGGAAATCGGCGCGCACCGGATCGGCGTCTACTTCACCTGACGCGCGCTCACTTGTGGTGGCCGTTCCTGCAACGCGCGCTCACTTGTGGTGGCTATTCCTGCAACGCGCGCTCACCCGTGAAAGGCTGGGCAGGTGAGTGAAACCGCTGGTGCCCCGGAACCTATGCTGACCGCCGACGTCGAACGCGGGACTTTCCGCCTCCGCCACGCCACGCGCGAGGACCTGCCCGCCGTCGTGCAGCTCCTCGCCGACGACGCCCTGGGCGCGGGCCGCGAGGCGGGCCAGGACATGGCGTCCTACGAGCGGGCCTTCGACGCGATCGACGGCGACCCCCGCCACATGCTCCTCGTGGGCGAGCTGGTGCCGCCCGGGAAAGGGGCGGACACGGTGGTTGCCACCTTCCAGCTGAGCTTCCTCCCCGGCATCTCGCGGCAGGGCGCATGGCGCTCGCAGATCGAGGGGGTGCGGGTGGCCGACACCCTCAGGGGCCAGGGCATCGGCAACCTGATGATCCAGTGGGCCATTGACGAGTCCAGGCGGCAGGGCTGTTCGCTGGTGCAGCTGACCACCCACAAGACACGGACGGCTGCCCAGCGCTTCTACCAGCGGCTCGGATTTGAAGGCTCGCACGAGGGCATGAAGCTCACGCTCTGACCACGCAGCTTTGACTGTTAGGTACCCTAAATGTTAGGGTACCTAATGATGAACGAAAACAAGCTCCAGGAACTCGCCGCAGGCTTCCGCGAAGCCCTGCGCCACAGCGTCTACCTGGTCCGCCGCCTCGACGCGGACGGAGACCTCAGCGCCGCCCAGCTCAGCACCCTGAAGATGCTGCTGGACGACGGCGTCCGGGTAGGTGAGATTGCCCGAAACCTCGGCGTCAGGGTACCCAGCGCCACCGAGCAGATCATTAAGCTCGAACGCGCCGGGCTGGCCCGCCGCGAACCCGACCCCGCCGACTCCCGGGCCGTCCGCGTCATCCTGACCGCCGAAGGCCGCGCCGCCGTCGAGTCCGCAAACCAGCGGCGCAACGCCGTCATGGCCGAACTCCTTGGCGAACTCACCGAGGAGGACCGGGAAGCACTGGCGGCGGCGCTGCCCGTCATCGACAAAATCAACGCGTCCCTCCAGAACTGACGCACCGCACCCCCCTTAGGAGTACCCTCCATGAACCGCCAAGCAGACACCCTGCCGGCACCCGGGAACACCCTCCAGGCCGAAAAGGCCTCCTTCCTCAAACAGCCAAAAGCTGTGTGGGCCACCGCCCTGGCCGCGGTCTTCGCGTTCATGGGCATCGGCCTGGTGGACCCCATCCTCCCCGCGATCGCCACCAACCTGGACGCCAGCCCCAGTGAGGTCTCGCTGCTGTTCACCAGCTACTTCCTGGTCACCGCCCTGGCGATGCTGGTCACCGGCTTCGTCTCGTCCCGGATCGGCGGCAAGAAGACCCTGCTGATCGGGCTGGCCATCATCGTGGTGTTCTCTTCGCTTTCCGGCCTGTCCGGCAGCGTCGGCGAGCTCGTGGGCTTCCGCGCCGGCTGGGGCCTGGGCAACGCCCTCTTCGTCGCTACCGCCCTCGCGGTCATCGTGGGTGTGGCCAGCGGTGGGGCCGGGATTGCCATCATTCTCTACGAGGCCGCACTGGGCCTGGGCATCTCGCTTGGCCCGCTCCTGGGTGCCCTACTGGGCGGCTGGCAGTGGCGCGCCCCGTTCTTCGGCACGGCCGTGCTGATGGCCGCCGCATTCATCGCCCTGCTGGCATTGCTTCCCAAAACACCGCTGCCCGAGCGCAAGGTCCGCCTCCGCGACCCGCTGCTGGCACTGGGCCACAAGGGATTGCGCACGACGGCGGCGAGCGGCTTGTTCTACAACTACGGCTTCTTCACCATCCTGGCTTTTACCCCCTTCATCCTGGGCATGGACGCGTATGGAATCGGCGCCGTCTTCTTCGGCTGGGGCGTGGCTGTGGCCGTGTTCTCCGTGTTCGTCGCGCCGGTCCTGCAGCGCCGCTTCGGTGCCGTCAAGGTGCTGACCGGCACCCTGTTCGTCCTGCTGCTGGACCTGGCCGGGCTGGGACTGGCAGCCGGGCACTCGGTGCCTGCCGTCGTCGTACTGGTCATTGCGGCGGGCGCCCTGCTGGGCATCAACAACACCGTCTACACCGAGCTGGCCATGGGCGTCTCCGATTCCCCGCGGCCGGTGGCTTCCTCCGGCTACAACTTCGTCCGCTGGATGGGCGGCGCGCTGGCTCCGTTCCTGGCCGCGCAACTGGGTGAGCACTTCGGCCCCCAGGTGCCGTTCTACGCCGGTGCCGTGGCCATGGGAATCGCCATCCTGGTGGCGTTCAGCGGCCGGAAGTACCTCACGGCCCACGAGCCGCACCTGGTCTAGGGCCGGCTACTGCCTCCCGGAGGCAGGCTTGGTGCCGGAAAGCAGGACCACCAGCACCGCAGCCAGGCTCACCGCGGCCTGCGTCAGGACAAGCACCGGAAGGGCCTGCCCCACGAAGAGGGCAATTCCTACCGGGAGCAATGACAGGACGGTGACGTCGAGTCCCCGCAGCAGCGAGGACAATTGGGCCCGGGGAACCGGGCCCATTGGCGTATCCACCGGCGGCAGTGTCCAGTCCGCGGGCGGCCGGGTGGCTCCGCGGAGGCAGCCGGCTCCCATGCCGATACCGGCCAGCGCACCCATGGCAGGCAACAGTGGTCCGCCCGCCCCCAGCAAGGCCAGTGTGCCCATGAGCAGTGTCATCCAGGCGGCCAGCGCCAGCGCGGGCATCAACAACCGGCTCACCCGGACGGCCGCGCGGGGGAGCGGCAGCAGGGCGTCCAGCTCGGGCAACAACGCCGTCCGCCGGGCCACGGCGCCCATTCCGCTCGCCACAACGCAGCCGGCCAGCGCGATGAAGGCCAGCTGCATCCAGGCGGGGAGGCCGGCGTCGGATACCAGCACCGCCAGGCACGCAGCCAGCCACAGCAACGGGACCACCACCGGCGGCTGGAGGCGCAGGAACGCCGCCACGTCGGCTTTGACCAGGCCAGCAAAGGGACTGCCGGCGGGCCGTGCGTAGAAACGGCCTGCCCTGGACGCGGCGACCGGGCGGGGCGGGCCGGCAAAAGACCGAAGCAGCTCGTTGGTGTCCAGGAAGAACACCGACGCTCCGGCATGACCGGAAACATTGCCTCCACGGATGAGATCGGTGCCCGGGACCGCGCCCGCCCGGTGCAGCGCGCGGCGAAGAATGACGGCGGCGGCCAGGGCGGACACAGCCAGCGGCCACATCCTGCCGGCCAGCGCTGGCAGCGCAGCCAGCGGGGCCAGAGCCAGGAAGGCGCCGGCGAGGGCCCGCCGGGGCGTCCTTCCGTCAGGTTGGAGCAGCGCGGCGATACCCAGTACGGCGAGGCAGCAGGCTCCAAAAGTCACGGCCGCCAATGCATGTTCAAACGTAGCCAGTCCCAGGCCCGTCAGGATACTGAGCGGAACGTAAGCAGCCGTGGACCCCAGGCCTACCCAGAAAATCCTGCGACGGAAGGTGGGCAGCACCATCGGACCCCGGTCCAGGGGCAGCGGCAGCCACCAGGCACCTTGCGCTCCCGTCACCGCGACCGGGCCGAGCCGCCGGGCTGCCATCAGGATGCCGGCCAGGACACCGTAGGTGAGCAGCACCCACAGGAGCTCGGCCGGTACCGCCACCGGGCTATGCACCTCCACGCCCGAGCTCAGGGGATCGGCACGGACCATTTCGCCCCGCAGGGCAGCAACGAATGAAACGGCGATGGCGGCGGCGCATCCCAACGCCAGAACGGATGTGTAGACGTCAGCGAATGCATCACCAAATGACGTGAGGGAGCGGTTGTACGCCCTGGACTGGCGGCGGGTGAATGACACCAGCTGACGTGAAAGATTCCTTCCTGCCACGGGAACTGTCCCCACGGACTGCTCAGAGGCCTGCAATGAACGCTGCTCCGTCCCCGGGTTCCACCAGCTCCACCTCGCCCTTGATCACCAGGCAGGAGCCGGCCGTCTCGACGAGCAGTCCGGGATCATGGGTTACCAGCACTGCCGCTCCACCCGCCTCGGCGTGGCCCTTGATGCGCCTGGCCAGGGCGTCGCGCATCACCGGGTCCAGCCGCTGTTCCGGCTCATCGAGAATCAGCAGCGACGCCGGGCGGATAAAGCCGGCTGCCAGCAGGAGCCTGCGCCGCTGGCCTGAGGACAGGGCATCGGGAACGGCATCGGCCCGGCCGTCCAGGCCGAAGAACTTTAGTTCGGCCGCGACGCGCAACTCGGGGTTGGGCAGCGAGTGGCCTCGGGCTACGAGGAGCAGGTGCTCGGCGACGCTGAGCGACGGAAAGAAGAGGTCGTCGTCGAACACGGCGGCAACCTGTCGCCTGAACGGGACCGTATCCGGGTCCACCAGGAGGCCCTGGATCCGGGCTTCGCCGCTGATGGCGGGCTGCCGTCCGGCGAGCGTTTGCAGGACGGTGGACTTGCCGGCGCCGTTGACCCCGACAACACCCAGCACCTGGCCGGAATGCACCGCTGCGGTCACTTCACCGCAAACGGCGGCGCCGCCATAGCCCACCACAAGCTGCTCGGCCTCCAGGACCGCCCCCGTTTCAGTCATGGGTCCAATCTATGCGCTTGGCGGACTTCCTAGCCTTTCGCTGAGCCCTTGGCCACGAACAGGGTCTCGGCCTGCTCGAGGGACATGCCGTTGGTTTCCGGCACCTTGAACATCACGAAGAAGAAGGATGCCGCCGCGAACAGCGCATACATGGCGTAGGTCAGCGGCAGGGACACGGCGGACATCACCGGGAAGCTGAGGGTGATGGCGAAGTTGGCCACCCATTGCGCCGCCGCGGCAAGCCCCAGGGCACGGGCGCGGATCCGGGAGGGGAAGATCTCGCCGAGCAGTACCCACACCAGCGGGCCCCAGGAAGCGCCGAAGCTGACCACGAACACGTTGGCCGCCACCAGGGCAACCGGACCCCAGGCGCCCGGGAGGGTGATGTCTTCGCCGGATCCGGTTGCGGAGGAGAAGGCCAGGGCCATGGCGCCCAGGGAGACGGCCATGCCCACGGAACCAGCCAGGAGGATGGGGCGGCGGCCAATCCGGTCCACCAGGGCGATGGCCACCAGGGTCACCAGGATATTGGTGACGGAGGTGGCCACCGAGATGGCCAGGGAGTCCTCTTCCCGGAAACCGACGGCCTTCCACAGGGTAGTGGAGTAGTAGAAGATCACATTGATGCCCACGAACTGCTGCAGCATGGAGAGGATGATGCCCACCCACACCACCGCCTGCAGGCCAAAGGTCTTGCCGCGCAGCGAGCCCTTCTGGCCGGCGATCTTGTCTTCCTCGATGGCGTCCCGGATTTCGCGGATGTGGCGCTCGGTGTCATCGGCCGGGGCGATGCTGTCGAAGATCTTGCGTGCTTCGTCGTCCTTGCCCTGGAACACCAGGAACCGCGGGGACTCCGGGAGCGTGAAGGCGATCCAGCCGTAGACCAGGGCGGGAACGGCGGCGGCCAGGAACATCCACCGCCACGCCTCGATGCCCAGCCAGAAGGACTGGTCCGCGCCGCCGGCACTGGTGGCCAGGAGGGCGTCCGACAGGAGGGCCGCGAAAATACCGGTGGTGATGGCCAGCTGCTGCAGGGAGGCGAGCCGCCCGCGGACCTGCCGCGGCGAGATCTCGGAGATGTAGGCGGGGGCAATCACGGAGGCAAGGCCAATGCCCAGCCCGCCCACCAGCCGCCAGAAAATAAGGTCCCAGACGCTGAACGCAAAGCCTGTGCCGATGGCGCTGACCAGGAAGAGCAGCGCGCCGATCTTCATGGCGGGGATGCGGCCGTATTTGTCCGCCACTTTTCCGGCCAGGTAGGCGCCCGCAGCACAGCCCAGCAGTGCAACGGCGACGGCGAACCCGGTCACCGCTTCGGAGAGCGCGAACTCGCCCTTCATGGCGTCCACTGCACCGTTCACCACGGACGAGTCGAAGCCGAAGAGGAATCCGCCCACCGCTCCCGCAAGGGCCAGCCAGATCACCCGCTGCGGTATGCGGGTCTTGGTCTGCTCCTGTGCAGTGGGCATGGTTCTCCCTGGGTTTGGGGTGTGGTGGAGTTCGCGCGGACGTCGTCGGCTGCGGACCGGCTAAATGGCCAGTGTACTTACGGTAGTGTTCCATGCCACGGCGAACCGTTCCAGTTGAAGCAGCCGTTCGCCGGCTCCCCTTCCGCAGCGGACGCGGACGACGACGGTGCGCGCCGCCGTCGTACACCCCACCCCGGGCGCGCAGTACTTTCCGGAGAAACGCCGGAACCCTTCCGCACTGTGTGCGAAAGGGTTCCGGTTAATGCCGCCACTAGTGAGCGCGCGTTGGTGTTCTGGCCGCCACTGGTGAGCGCGCGTTTAGTGGGCGGGCACCTGCAGGGTGTCGTCCTGCGGGGGAGTGGCGTTGGGATCCGTCAGCTTCTTCTTCGGCAGTGCGAGGCTGATCAGGAACGCTATTCCGGTGAGCACCGCAGCGGTCAGCATCACGGCGTCGATCGAACCGGCGAAGCCTTCGGTGATGGGCCGGGTCAGGGTGCTGTTGGCGGTGTGCAGCCA
Source organism: Pseudarthrobacter chlorophenolicus A6 (assembly GCF_000022025.1). Taxonomy (GTDB): domain Bacteria; phylum Actinomycetota; class Actinomycetes; order Actinomycetales; family Micrococcaceae; genus Arthrobacter; species Arthrobacter chlorophenolicus. The sequence continues at coordinate 4,212,798 of NC_011886.1, read as the reverse complement.
GCTGGTGTCGTTGAGCGAATCGTTGGACGCGCCGTTCTTGAAGAAGTCGTACAGCTTGGCGTTGGCCGGGTCTGCTGCCACCGCCGGGTCCTTCAGGACGGCCAGGTACGCGGCGTCGGTGGTGGCGGCTTTCATGCCGTCGGCGATCTTGTCCGCGGCCAGGCTGAACAGCATGGAGATGAAGACGGCGGTTCCCACGGCTCCGCCCATGGAGCGGAAGAAGGCGGCCGAGGACGTTCCCACCCCCATGTCACGCGGGGGCACGGAGGTCTGCATGGCCAGCGTGAGCGGCTGCATGCAGAAGCCCAGGCCCACGCCGAAGAACACGGCGATCAGCCCGGGAACCCACAGGGCCGTGTCCACGCGAAGCGACAACCCCATGACCAGTGCTGCGGCCGTGAGGATTCCGGTGCCCATGATGGGGAAGATCCGGAAGGTGCCGGAGGCGGAGATGGTCCGCCCGGCGGTGATGGACCCGAACAGGATGCCCACGGTGAAGGTGATCATCATCAGGCCGGCCTCGGTGGGCGTCAGGCCCTTCACGAGCTGGAGGTACATGGGAAGCATGGCAATGGCGCCGAACATACCGATGCCGATGATGAAGTTCAGCAGCGAGGACAGCCCGAAGGTGATGTTGCTGAAGAGCCTCAGCGGGATCAGGGCGTAGTCCCCGGCGCGCTTCTCTGCCAGCAGGAACCAGGCGATGCCCACCACGCCCAGCCCGTAGCAGAGGAAGGAGTTGGTGGACGTCCAGCCCCAGGAGCGTCCCTGCTCGGCCACCAGCAGCAGCGGGACGATGGCCACGGTGATGGCCGCCGCACCCCAGTAGTCGATCTTCTGCTTCAGGTGCTTGGCCGGCAGGTGCAGGAACAGGAACACCACCACCAGGGCGGCGAGGCCGATTGGCACGTTGATGAAGAACACCCAGCGCCAGCCGTCGAAGCCCAGGATGTTGGACGTTCCGGCGAAGGCGCCGCCCACCACGGGGCCCAGCACCGAGGAGATGCCGAACACTGACATGAAATAGCCCTGGTACTTGGCCCTGTCCTTGAGCGAGACAATGTCGCCGATGATGGTCAGCGCCAGGGCCAGCAGGCCGCCGGCGCCGAGGCCCTGGACGCCGCGGGCAAGTGCCAGCTCCGTCATGGAGTGGACGGAACCGGCATAGACCGATCCCGCCAGAAAGATCACGATGGCGCTCAGGTAAAGCGGGCGGCGGCCGAAAATGTCGCTCAGCTTGCCGTACAGCGGGGTGCTGACCGTGGACGTGATCAGGTACGCCGTGGTGGCCCACGCCTGGAGCGAGAGGCCGTCCAGGTCGTTGGCGATGGTGTAGATGGACGTGGACACGATGGTCTGGTCCAGCGAGGCCAGGAACATGCCCAGCATCAGGCCCACCATCACGGTGACGATCTGGCGCTGCGTCAGGGTGTCTCCTGCGCCGGGCGCGGCAGTGGCTTTGGACATAGGTGCTCCAAGGGGAAGAAAAGGGAAGTAAGCATTTGATAGTTGCTTTCAGTAACTATCTTACCTGCACTTCCATTCCCGGCGCAGAAATCTTTTTTTGGGGTGCCGGGTTACGGCTCCACGAGGATGCCGTCCGGGTCGCACCAGATCCGGGCGCCCGTGCGGATGGTGACGCCGTCAATCACCACGTCAACGTCCACCTCGCCCGCTCCGGCCTTGGCACTCTTCCGGGGGTTGCTGCCCAGCGCCTTCACGCCGAGGTCGAGCTTGGCGATGGCCTCGCGGTCCCGGATTGCCCCGTTGATCACGACGCCGGCCCAGCCGTTCGCCACGGCGCTTTCGGCGATCATGTCCCCCATCAGGGCGGTCCCCAGCGAGCCGCCGCCGTCCACCACCAGCACGCTGCCGTTGCCGGGGGTTGCCAGCGTGGACTTCACCAGGGCGTTGTCCTGGAAGCAGCGGATGGTCCGGGCCTGCCCCGAGAAATGCGTGCGGCCGCCCAGGGACTGGAACTGCAGCGCCACGGACGCCAGCTCGTCGCCGCGCTCGTCATAGAGGTCCGCCGTGTTGACGGCAGGGGTGGAAGCAGCGTTCATGTGGTTCTCCTTCGAGCCTCGGGGTGCCGCGCGCTCGCAACTGCCCCGGCGTGCGGCACGGACGCCGGGCAAGGCCCACGATAGTCTGATTTCCAGCATCAGCACCTGCCCCGGGGGGAACCAGCAATGAGCATGTCCAACACACCGGTCCCGCCGGTCGTTCCGCGGACCACGACGGCGGCGCTCGCGGAGCCGACGCAGAAGGTCACCGCGCGCTGGGTCACCGGTCTGGTGCTGGTCAATGTTGGCATCAATGCCGCCTTCTTCGGGCCCATCAACGTCTTTATCGGCCAGCAGGCCATCAGCATTGATTCGCCCAGCAAGGAAGCCATCCTGTCCCTGGTTACGGCCTGCGGCGCCGCAGTCTCACTCGTGGCCAACCCGCTGTTCGGCGCCCTGTCTGACCGCACCACGTCGCGCTTTGGGCGCCGGTCCCCCTGGGTCCTGCTGGGAGCGGTGCTGGCCGCGGCAGCCCTGCTGGCCATGTCCGTCTCGGCGTCGGTGGCGCTAATGGTGTTGTTCTGGTGCCTGGTGCAGCTGGGTGCCAACGCGGCCTACGCGGCCATTTTCGCCGCCGTCCCGGACCGGGTTCCGGTGCCGCAGCGTGGCGGCGTGGGCGGGCTGGCGGCCATGGGCCAGACCCTGGGCGTCCTTACGGGCGCCGTCTTCGGCGCTGTGGTTTCCGGTAACTTCATGGTGGGCTACTGGCTGTGCGCCGGGGCCCTGCTGGTCTCCGTGCTGCCCTACCTGTTCCACTGCAATGACCCCGCCCTGCCCAAATCGGAACTGGGCACTTTCAATCTGCGGTCCTTTGCCAAGGGTTTCTACATCAGCCCTGTGCGGTATCCGGACTTCGGCTGGGCCTGGCTGACCCGGCTGCTGGTCAACGTAGGCAATCAGCTCACCATCGTCTACCTGCTCTTCTTCCTCCGCGACATCATCAAGCACGGTGACCCGGCCTTCGGCGTGCTTGTGCTCACCGGAATCTATGCGGTGATGGTGATGATCACGGCTGTGATCGCCGGGCCGTGGAGTGACAGGGTTGGCAAGCGGAAACCGTTTGTCATCGGCTCCTCGGCCACGATCGCCATGGCGGCCCTGATCATGGCCTTCTTTCCGGTCTGGCCGGGTGCCCTTGCCGGCGCCGCCGTGCTGGGCATCGGCTTCGGGGCCTACCTTGCAGTGGACTTTGCGCTGCTGACCCAGGTGCTTCCGAAGGCCGCGGACCGCGGCAAGGACCTGGGCGTCATCAATATCGCCAGCTCCCTGCCACAGGTGATCGCCCCCCTGCTTGCGTTCCTTGCCCTGAAATTCTTCGGAGGGTATGGCACCCTCTTCACCACGGCGGCCGTTATCGGGCTGCTGGGCGCTGTTTTCGTCGTCAAGATCAAGGGCGTGGACTGACCCTTCCGGGGGCCGTTGGTAAGGCCACTGACGAGTTGCAGCGCAGGCTGGTGCCGTATAGTTGAGCCGGCTGCGGGGCTGTATGGATGGGGGAGCTCCGGCAGCGGCAACCCCAGAACACAACCCCGGAAAATGCTGATGACCGAGACTGTTTCAGACCATCCGCCCATGGCCGCCCGGCCCACTGCACCACGCCAGCGCCTTCGCTACGCGCGCATGCTCGAGGCCGCTGCTTCGTTTGCCCGGAAGGGCCTGGACTCCGTGGACCTGTCCGAGATCGCCGCGAAGGCAGACGTTCCGCTGGGCACGGTGTACCGCTACTTTCCCTCCTCCACGCATCTGGTGCTGGCCCTGTACCGCCACCAGCTCGAAGAGCTGGAGGCCGCTGCCCGGCGCGAATCCGACCGGTTCCGCGGCCGCGCCCTTCCCGGAGTGGTGATGGAAATCTTCCACATGCGGGTGATGCAGCCTGCCGTGGAACAGTGCCTGAGCCGGGGAATCTACCTTCCCGACCGGGACACCACGGCCCTGCTGCGCGACATTGACGCCTTGGGTGAGAAGGCCGTGGAGGCCGCTGCCGGCGATGCTGTGGCGGCCAGGGTCCTGCTGCTGTCCGTAACTGGTCTGGTCCAGTCCGTCCGGAACCGCCGCCTGTCCCTCTTCGAAGCCGAAGAGGACCTTAAAAAGGCCTGTGCCCTGCTGTCCCCGTCGGCGGATGCCCGGTTCACACTCCACCAGACGGCGTAACCGGTCTAGACCAATTCAGCATTAAATACGCCTTTATGGCGTGGCGTGCGTCACAATGAGCGCGGAATAAACGATTTGTCAGCCGTTTCCGCTGTCAAGAACGCCGTTTCGGGCTCAACCGCTTGCCTACCATGGTTCCAGCGGAGCAGCAGGGAGCGAACATCCCCGGAGGCTCCTACGGACCCGCCACCCTTGGGTTTCCTGTCGCACCATTTTCCCTGCCGGCCCGCACGGGTCCGGCCCCATGTGCCGTGCGTGCACGGCGAGCACCAGGAGACAACGACGTGTCCATTGACGCAGCCACAGCCACTGACAATTCCGCAGCCACAGCACTGACCGAAGCCGAGATCTTCGAAGCCCACCAGGGCGGAAAGCTCTCCATCGCCAGCACCGTCCCGCTGTCCAACAAACGCGACCTGTCCATCGCCTACACCCCCGGTGTGGCCGAGGTCAGCCGCGCCATCCACAAGCAGCCGGAGCTCGCCCGCACCCTGACCTGGGCCGAGCGCCTGGTGGTCGTGGTCAGCGACGGCACCGCAGTCCTGGGCCTGGGCAACATCGGTGCCAGCGCCTCCCTGCCCGTGATGGAGGGCAAGTCCGCACTCTTCAAGAGCTTCGGCGACCTTGACTCCATCCCCCTGGTCCTGAACACCAGCGACGTCGACGAAATCGTGGAGACCCTGGTCCGCCTGCGTCCCAGCTTCGGCGCCGTCAACCTCGAGGACATTGCCGCTCCGCGCTGCTTCGAACTCGAGGAGAAGCTGATCGATGCCCTGGACTGCCCGGTCATGCATGACGACCAGCACGGTACCGCCGTGGTGGCGCTGGCCGCCCTGACCAACGCCGCCAAGGTGACCGGCCGCAGCCTGGACAGCCTGAAGGTTGTGGTTTCCGGTGCCGGTGCCGCGGGCATCGCCGTCGCCGAAATCCTCCTGGCCGCCGGCATCCCGGATGTTGTCCTGCTGGATTCCCGCGGCGTCATCAACAGCACCCGCGCCGACCTCGCCGCAGACACCTCCAGCAAGAAGGCGGACATCGCCGGCCGCAGCAACCCCCGCGGGGTGGAAGGCGGCCCGGCCGAGGCCCTCGCCGGAGCCGACGTCTTCATCGGGGTTTCCTCCTCCAAGCTGGACGAGGCACACCTTGCCCTGATGAACCAGGACGCCATCGTCTTCGCCCTCTCCAACCCGGACCCCGAGGTCCTGCCGGAGGTCGCCGCCAAGTACGCCGCCGTGGTGGCCACCGGCCGCAGCGACTTCCCCAACCAGATCAACAACGTCCTGGCATTCCCCGGCATCTTCCGGGGTGCCCTGGACGCCGGCGCCCGCCGGATCACCCCGGCCATGAAGCTGGCGGCGGCCAACGCCATCGCCGAGCTCGCCGCCGAGGACCTGGCCGCCGACTACATCGTGCCCAGCCCCCTCGATCCCCGGGTTGCCCCCGCGGTCACCGCAGCTGTCGCCGCGGCGGTGGAAGCGGAGTAGTCCACCCCTCGTAACGCCCGACGGCGGTGCCTCCTTCCCCGAAAGGAGGCACCGCCGTCGGGCGTTAAACGCGGTCCGGCCCGGCGGGCGCCCCACCCTAGACTGGAAGCCATGACTTCCGAGACCGTGGTGACCATCCTGTGCGGCCTTGCGATCCTGGTGGGTGTGGCGGGGACCATCATCCCTGTCCTCCCCGGCAGCATCCTGATTGGCGCCAGCCTGCTGGCGTGGGCCATCTGGGGTGGCGCCGGTCCCGCCGGATGGGTGGTGTTCTCCATCGGCATCATCTTCGTAGCCGTCGGGATGGCCGCCAGCGCCGTCCTCACCGGGCGGAAGCTCAAGGAGCATGCCATCCCCAGTCGCAGCATCGTGGTGGGATTGGTGGCAGGGGTGGTGGGGATGTTCATCATCCCTGTGGTCGGCCTGTTCGTCGGGTTCGCCGCAGGCCTGCTCCTCAGCGAAGTCCTCCGCACGCGCAACCTGCCCACCGCGGCCCGGTCCAGCTGGGCCGCCCTCAAAGCCACCGGCACCGGCATGCTCGCCGAATTCGGGCTGGCCTGCCTGGCCGCCAGCGCCTGGGTCATCGGCGTGTGGATAGCCGCGGTGAACGGGTAGGGTCCCTTGCGCCGCCCGGCCCGGACGCGTACAACGGGGGGATGACCGAGCCTTCGGAAGCAGCCGCCCACGTCCACGCGTGGATGGACAAGTACCAGGCCGCGTGGGCCAGCAACCAGCCGGACGACATCCGTGCGCTTTTCACCGAGGATGCGCGCTATGAAACCCGGCCGCACGACCCCGATGCGTGGACGGGGCAGGACGGGATTGTGGACGGCTGGGTGGCGGCCCGTGACGAGCCGCAGGACTGGACCTTCAGCTGGGACCTGCTCGGAACCGACGGGCCCACGGCCTTCGTCCAGGGCGTCACCGTCTATGCGGGCGACCAGCCAAGCTACGACAACCTGTGGGTGATCCGTTTTGACGGCTCGGGCCGTGCCGCCTCCTTCACCGAATGGTTCATGGCCCGTCCCTGACCTGGCCGGCAGCGGAAGACCTGGCCCGCGCGGGCAGCGGCCCGTCGTTCGTTAGCATGGAAAGATGACTGCCGGGGACAGCGCACCGATCTACTGGGACAGCCGTGACCTGACGCCGTTCGGCCAGGCGCACCTGCGCACGCCGGTCCACGACCTTGCCGGGGGAGTGGGCGGCCTGCTGACCGGAGTGCTGGGAGCCCGCAACCCGTCGCTGCTCGCGGTCAACGGCGAGGTGCCGCGGCTCCGGCGGATGCCCAGGCCGGCCAAGGAGGTGCATGACGCCGTCTTCTCCAGCCGGGAACCCGAGCGGCTCATCGCCCTGGCCCGCACTTACCCGGGTTGGGCCGGCCTGTGCTACCTGATGTCCGGGCTGCTGGTCTATCAGCACGGCGGATACCTCCGCGCCTCGGAGCTGCTGCAGCGGGGGCTCACCACCCGGAACGACGACGACGCGAACCGCTACTCCTCCACCTACCTGCGGCGCATCGTCACCCGGATCGAACTGGCGGAACGGGTGGAGGTTCCCGTCCTGTTCAGCGAGGAATCGGTGTTCCTGGCCCTGGCCCACGCGCTGCGCGAGACCGGCCGCACCGAGGCGGCGCTGGACGCCCTCACCGGGCTGCCGCCGTCGCTCCCCATGGCCCTGGCCAGGTGCTCCCTGGCGCTCAGCCTGGGCCGGAGCCGCACCGTGATCGACTGGACCGAGGGTCTCCTGAACGCCGACGACCTGTCCGCCGCGCTGCTGCTGGTCCGCGCCCGCGCCCTGCGCCGGGAAGGCCGGCTCGACGCCGCGCAGCAGGCCATCACCGAAGTGCTGCGGCGCCGCAAGACCCACCTCGTGCTCCGGAACGATGCCCTGACGGACAAGGCGCTGCTCCTGCTGGACTCCAGCCGGCGCTCGCTCAATCCGCGTGACTGGGGCAGGCGGCACGAGGATCCGGTGCCGCAGCGGGAAATCGCCGCACCGGTTCCCATCCGCAAGGACGAGGAGATGCGCCGCATCTGGGAACAGGACTGGAAGAACCTCAGCGAGGACTAGGCGCGGCCCGCCACCAGGGGAACCAGCTGTTCGCCGAGCAGCACTGTCCCCAGCAGGACCATGATGATCCCGCTGGCCAGGGTCACCGCCCGCGCCGCCCCGGGCCTGCTTTGCAGCAGTGTGCGGGACAGCAGCGCCACGGCCGTGTAGACCAGCCCGGCCAGCGCCACGAAGGTCATGCCCAGCAGCCCGGACTGGACCGGCACCGGCAGTGAGGCGTCCGCGCTGACGAATTGCGGGATCAGGGCTATGTAGAACAGCAGGCCCTTCGGGTTGATGCCGCTGGTTCCCATGCCCTGCAGGAAGGTACGCAGCCGCGTCGCACCGGAACTTCCGGTGGCGCCTGCCGCACTGAAGGACGCCCCGCGCCACGAGCGGAGCGTGCTGATCCCCAACCACATCAGGTAGCCGGCGCCCGCCAGCGTCAGCCAGCCCAGCACGCCGGGCATTCCGGTCAGTACCGCGGCGAGCCCGGCCACCAGCAGGGCGGTGTGCAGGACATACCCGCCGCACAGTCCGGCAACTGCGGGCACGAAACTGCGCTGTCCTAGTCCTGCCGTGATGGAGTAGGCCCAGTCCACGCCGGGGGTGCAGGCGAGGGCCGCGGCCACCAGCACAAAGGCCAGGAACAGCTCCGGATTCATGGTTTCTCCTGTCAGCGGATCTTTCAGGAGTAACTGTAGGAACTTTACGCCCGGAAGTGCTGTCCGGTTTTCGCCCGGCACGCTAGCCAGGCAGTAGGATTTTTGCGTGATAGACGCTATTGACAGGAATATCTTGCGCCACCTCAAAGAGGACGGGCGGATGACCGCCACGGCGCTTGCCGCCAAGGTGGGGCTGACGGTGGCACCGTGCCACCGCCGGCTGCGCGACCTGGAGCAGTCAGGGGTGATCCGGGGCTACAAGGCGGACATCGATCCCGGGGCCGTGGGCCTGGGATTTGAGGCGATTGTCTTCGTCACGCTGCGGCAGGTGGACCGGCCCACCATGGAGATCTTCGAGAACCGGGTGGCGGACAACCCGAATATCGTGGAGGCGCAGCGGCTTTTCGGTTCCCCGGACTACCTGTTGAAGGTGATCGCGGAGGACCTGCCCGCGTACCAGCGCTTTTACGACGCAGAGCTGACGTCCCTGCCGGGCGTGGAGCGGCTGACCTCCACACTGGTGATGAAGAACCTTAAATCGAACGCCGGGCCGCCGGTGTAGCGGCCGCCCGTTGGCCTAGGCCGCCGGGCGGACGTGGACGATGATCACCTGGGTGTCCTTGCCGCCGTCGTACCTCAGGTCGTAGTTCACGTCCAGGCCGGTGGCCGTCCCGGAGGTGATGGAGAAATCGCTCTTCCCCTCCGGGTCGCTTTCGGTGCTGCTGATCCACCGCTCGGCGGAGGCCTCATCGATTCCGTACCGCTGCACTCCCTCACGGATCAGGGCGAAATACTCCTCGGCGGATGACGCGGTGAGGAAGTAGGTGACTTCGCTGAAGTCCGGGCGCTTGTCCGTGGTGTTGAACCGGATGCGGTCCGTTTCGCCGGTGATTTCGCCGCTGGGCGCCACGATGGTCAGGTTGATCTTTCCGGCCCCGCGGGTGTTGATCTCGGGTCCGTAGCTGTCCTGCGTGACCTGGACGGATTCCTTGACCAGCGTGCCGGAGCTCATGTCCAGCCGTGCGGCACCGGTGCTGCGGATGGTCTCCACGCCGGCGGCATCAAGGGTGGAAAATTCGGAGGTTTTCACGGTGCTCCCTGCAGAAGGTGATGTGGCGGAGGACGGGGTGGCGGAATCGGGGGCGGACAGCTGGCAACCGCCCAGCGCCAGGCCGGCGGCCAGGGCCGGCAGGAGGAGTACGACGCCGGCTGCGCGCCTTTGCGTCCCGGCTGCGGCTTTCCGGGTGGTCGTCACTGGTGGACCTCCGCGTCGAAGCCGTCCAGGAAGCGGTCCATGATCTGGGGGATGTTGTTGGTGGGCTGGTACTGGTCCACCCGGGTGTCGAAGTCGGAGCCGATGATCTGGGCTGCCCGGTCCGGGTCCGAGGCCAGTAGGTCCTGGTAGGCGGGCAGGGTGTCCTGGCGGATGAGTTCCCAGCGCTGGTCCGCGTTGGCAATGTTGCCGTCCGGGAAGCCGGTGGTGAAGTCGGTGCGGAACTGTGTGGGGTTGTCCCAGTTGGTGAACGGGACGTTCTGCGGGCCGGGGCTCTCCACGCTGAAGGTGTAGGGGAACACTTCGGCGTAGCTCCTGGCTCCGGGAATGGAGGGCTCGCCGGCCAGGGTCACCATGTAGGTCACGGCTTCACCGCCGGGGTGGCTGCGCATGTTGTCGTAATCGTCGGCGATGATTTCGTTCTGCTCGCGGTACAGGAGGGCGGTGTTGCCTTCCTGGACGCGGTCCGGGTCGCCGGAATCGATGTTGGCCCACGCCTCCGCCGTTCCGGCATCGATGGCACCGGACTCATGGAGCCGGTTGATCTCGTCCAGGCCGCCGTTGAGGTACGCCTGGTGCTGGCGGGCCTGGTCCAGGAAGATTTCCTTGTTCATGTCCAGCATGCTGGTTTCGTAGAACCGGATCTCCTGGTCAGTCATGCCGGCCAGCTGTTCGATCTGGTCCAGGATGGGCAGCGGTATGTTGGAAGCCGGATTGTTGGCGATCTGCTGCGCGAGGTCCCGCATCATGGCCATGTCGCGGAAGCCGCCCGCAAAGGACGGTCCGATCATGTTGGCCATCCCTGCCCACTGCAGGTCCGGGTTGGCGAGGTAGGCCTGGCCGTAGAAGTCGTAGACGCTGCGGATGGTTTCCCAGTTGGCTTCGGTGCCGTTGGCCGTGTCCCAGGTGGCCGGATCGATGCCCATCTCCAGCATGGCCTGGTTGTTCCAGTAGTCGCTGAGGAAGTCGGCGTACTCGGGGGAGTTCTTGTCGATCAGGCCGGAGTCCGCAGCGGCATCCATTGCGGCCTTGGCAGCTTCCGGGTTGGCCAGGGCCCACTGCCTGAACTCGTCGCTCTGCAGGTAGTCCCGGCGCTCGTCCGGCGTCATCGAGTTAAGGGTATCGGTCAGGTCCTGCGCGGTCCCGCCGCCTCCGCCCGATTGGCCCGCGCCTCCACCGCTGCCGCCGCCGGCGCCGTTGCTGGCCCGTTCCTGTTCGTCAGCGTTGGCGAGCAGAGCCTTGGACGCCGTTTCAAGCCCTGCCGTGGCGGACTTCAGCAGTTTGATGTGGGAGGAGGTCCATTCGCTGCGGAACCTGTCACCGTCGTGCCCCTTCCACAGCCCGGAACTGATGGTGCTGTTCAGCTGCTGGCCCAGGGCGTTGAGCCGGTTGGCGCCGCCGGCGAGGTCCTTGGCGAGCTGCCGGAGCTGGGCGACGTCGCCGCCGTAAAAGGTACCCGCCATGATGATTCCCCCTGTGTGGATGTACCGTGCCAGCCTAGCCGGGAAGGTGCAGCGGGGCGATGGGGAGGGCTATCCGTCCAGCAGCCCCGTGGTGCGGTAGGGAATGACTTCGCGCAGGAACATGCTGGTGGAAGTGCGGACGATCCCCGGGCACAGCCGGATCTCCTCCGAGACCCGGTACAGGTCGTCCGGGCTGGTGGCCACCACCCGGATCAGGAGGTCCGTGTCGCCGGCTGGTGCGTGGCACTCGAGGACCTCCGGAATGTTCCGCAGGGCGGCGATCGCCTCATTGAGGTGGCTTTGGTCCAGTTCTGCGCTTACCGACGCCGCCACCCCGCGGCCCAAGGCTGCGGGAAGGACCCTGCTGCTGTTGGGCCGGAGGGCTCCGGCCGCCGTCATCCGCTCCAGGCGCGACTGCACCGTCCCGCGCGCCAGCCCCAGCCGCTGGGCCAGCACCATGATGGGAACCCTCGGGTCCTCGTCCAGCGCCCGGAGGATCCGCCGGTCCGTGGCGTCGAGTTCCTGCAATTTGCCTACTTTCTGCTGATGCGGCGCGCATGGATTAGTCAGATTGACTAAAGAACGTGAGTGCGGTTGCACCAACTGTAGGTCCGGTGCTGAAATGTTGGCAACACGGCAGCGGCTACCGCCACTGCCCGCAGGCCACCGGCCTCCCGGCACACCACCCGGGGTCCGCGCACAGCTTCCCGCAAGGAGGCCCGCCGCTGATTGACTCTTGTTCACGCATCGTCTTTCCGCACCCACTGACGAGAGCCCCTGGGCTACCGATCCACCGGATATCCGGCCATATCGGTGGCTGAGGGGCTCTTGTGCTGTTCCGCATAGGCTGGAGGCATGACATTGGCCGGCCGCTTCGCCCCCAGTCCTTCCGGCGAACTGCACGTGGGCAACCTCCGCACCGCCATGCTTGCCTGGCTCTTCGCCCGCTCCACCGGCCGCACCTTCCTCCTGCGCGTCGAGGACCTGGACCGGGCGCGCGCTGGAGCTGAAGCCGTCCAGCTGCGTGACCTCGCCGCGATAGGGGTGGACTGGGACGGTGCCGTGGTCCGGCAGACCGACCGCGGAACCTTGTACGAGGAGGCCATCGGGCGCCTGCAGTCTGCAGGCCTGACCTATGAGTGCTTCTGCACCCGCCGGGAAATCCAGGAAGCCCCCTCCGCCCCGCATGCGCCGCAGGGCGCCTACCCCGGGACCTGCAGAAACCTCGACGCCGCGGAGCTCGAGTACAAGCGGTCCACCCGGCCGGCGGCCATCCGGTTGCGCGCCTCCGTTAGTGAGTACACCGTCCGGGATGCCCTGCATGGCAGCTACACCGGTGCAGTGGATGACTTTGTGCTCCGCCGCAACGACGGCGTCACCGCCTACAACCTGGCAGTGGTGGTGGACGATGCCGAGCAGGGCATCGACCAGGTGGTCCGCGGCGATGACCTGCTTCCCTCGACCCCCCGGCAGGCATATCTCGCCTCCCTTCTGAATATTCCGGTTCCGGAATATGCGCATGTCCCGTTGGTGGTGAATTCCGACGGCGTCCGGCTGGCCAAGCGGGACGGTGCCGTAACGCTTGCGGATCTTGATGCGGCGGGGATGCCTGTTGGTGAGGTCCGGGACCGGCTGCTGGCGTCTCTCGGC